>JALOMS010000696.1 GCA_025455345.1 Thermoflexibacter sp.
AGGCCTTCAGTGCGTGCAATGTGTGCTAAGCTAAAGTTTGAACTGATTCGCGTGGAAGATACTGACTGTGTCTAGTGTCTAGTATTCATTTACCGTTGGTGACTTGCAAAAACTGTCGCGTTGTCTGAAAGTTCATCACAGAAAGACGTGCTATGTTTACTAAGAACGTTATTTCTAATTTTCTGTGCTTCATAGAAGCAACTAATTGATTTTATAACGTTGAATGTCACTTTGCATCCATTTGCCATTGCTTGTACTTTTGCTTTTTCGTCCGCACCATCATCCTCTAAACCTACCAAGTAAGTATAACCACCTGCAACTGCCGTATATCCACTTAAACAATCTTTACAATCTTTGACATATTGTCCAAGCTTTGTTGTGAATGTTGTAGGTGCATTAGCCGGTTTCATAATTAATACCTTATAACTCGATACACCACCTTCTCTACTCTCTCTCCAAGCAACTCCTTCTTTTAATGTTGCTTGCACCTCAGCCAAATCTTGCTCACTTCCACTATCGCATTTTGTTAGGCAATAGTATGTAACGTCAGTCTCTACAACAGTTGGTGCTGAAGGGCATTTGAAAATAGGATAACCGTTGTATAGGTCTCCAAACTTAACACCCATAGCTATTTCTTTTTCTAAAATGCTTCTTACTGCCTTTTCTATAATAGGTGAACAAGGTACAGGCGCACAATTATCAGCACAATCCCCTTGCGTAGGATTTTCATTGTTTATTACATGAGTAAATCGATAAGTTCCATTAGAATAACCTAAAGGCTTCAAACTATCCCCTACCAATTCAAAAACTAAACTTTGAGTCTTATTCCCTGCAAAAGAAATAGTTTTAGTTTCATCATGACCATCATATCCGATTGTCACTCTTCCAGGCTTTCCTTTTTTAGGTAAATTTAACCCAATAAATTCCATAGATTTTATTGGTGGCGTTTTTGACCTATTGTTAATTGCTCCTTGAGTACCTCTTTCTAACCAAAAGTCCTCTCCTTGGTTATTTATTTCTACAGGGTCTAAAACCTTTAACCCATCTTCTACTACTTTATCAGATACTATAGCGATTTGTCCAACTCCTAAGTTAGAATTGTCTCCAGTTTTTTTAACCCCTGTCACTATCCAGGTCTTTTGATGGCTTTTGTGGCTCATATTTAAAAATTTTATGTGTTTATTTGATTATATTTTTTGTAATTTAATATTGATAATTGAATAATCTTATATATTATGTTGTCAGAAAACTCAAAAGGTATATTTTTAGAAGGACTACCTGATATTATATCTAAATATCCCTCAATATCTATTTTTTTTGGTTCTCTATAGTATTCTATTTCGATACTTGGAATTTCAAACCCACTATCTATTTTTACATGTCCTTCTGAAATCCTATATGGAGCTTCCTTAAAAACCCAATCAGCCTTCGTATTTTCATTAGAATTTACTATAGATCTATTCCTTGCCTTTATAGGAATAAGTGTTATTTTAGATTGACACCCACCCTTACTGCCTATACCTACCGCATTTTCTACTCTTATTAGTTCTTTTGGCAATTCAAAAACTTCGCCTTCAGTATGTAGCAAAATAATAAATCTATCCCCTGCTTGAGCATTTTCTGAAAAAACTTTCCAATTAATTTGATTAGAATGCTCAATCTTTTGAATAGAGCCAATTACTCTTCTTTCTCTTGCTAATACAATTTCCAATGGTTTTGAAAAATGAAAAGTATGTGGCAAAATTTCTAATTTTAAATCAACAACTTCGCTTGCTTTAATGCTTTTTTTAAAGTTTTGAACAAACCAAAAAGTCTCTGTATTTTCCCAACTTACTCCTTCTGTAAAACTATTCAAATCAATTTTAATTACTTGATTATGAATATTGATTAAAGGATTTTCTATTGCGGTCAATTCTTTTGTAATTTTCTCACTGCAAGCCGCCACAAGCAAGCACAAGGCAAGTATAGGCACAACAAAACTGTATTTGACTAATGCCTTTTTCTTAGATTCTGTTTGGTACATCATCATAATTCTATTTTTTAAGAGTGATTTATTGAAAAAAGAGTTTGTTAAATAAAGTGTATCTGTTTGTAAAAATTGGGAAACCAACAAATTAGCATATTCTGTTTTGGAGGCTTCCTTTTCCAAAACCTTTGTATCTGCCAAGTATTCGTGTATGCTTTGCAGGGATTTTTTATACGCCCAGATGATAGGGTTGTACCAAAAAAGTACAGCAACGATTTCCACAAAAAGCACATCTAAGCTATGCCATTGGCGAATGTGTACGAGTTCGTGCGCCAAGATTTTTGCCTTTTCCGTTTCAGAAATGTTAGGATTTTCGTTCCAAAATAGGATATTCAAAAAGGAGAAAATGGGCGTTTGCAGTGGTGTTTGGACAATGAAATAATCTTGGGCGATAGCCTTTCGTGTGAAAACACACGAAAGAGGGAATATTAATTTAATAATCTTAAAAATATTGATAATCAAGCGAATAAAGAAAAACAAAACTCCCAAAGCATAGACTGCAAGCAAAACATTTTCCCAAGTGAGTAGAGTAGGGGAGGAGGCAACGGCTTCTACTTTATCTACTTGATAAATAGGCGTTTCTTCCCCAAAAAAGAGCAACACTTGGTCTTCTGGAACGGCTTCTTGGAAGAGCGTAGGCACAGGCAAAAACGGGAAAGCAAGGGCAAAAACAAGAGCAACCAACAGGTACAAGCGATTCCAACGGAAAAAGGTATCTCTACGAAGGAACACCCAATAAACGGCATAGAACAAAAGCAGGGCAAGATTGGACTGCCAAAGAAAAGTTTTTAAATCCATAATTTTAGACGGTTTATGGTTAAAATAAAAATAGTTAGTTGTTAATTGTTG
>JALOMS010000697.1 GCA_025455345.1 Thermoflexibacter sp.
AGCGATGAAGTTTCTGATTATATTGCTTCTACGTGGATTCCTGCCCAAGAACAAGCTGGTGTCAAAAATATTTATGTGGTTCTTTCTCAAGAGGCTTTTGCCAAGTTTACCGCAGAGGAAATGCACGAAAGTGCAAAGGAAAAATCTCATATAGATATTAAGCATTTTGGTAGTATGCAAGATGCTATTGAGGCTATAAAAGATTATAATTCAACCAACAAATGATATGACGGCTTATAAGGGTATTTTTATTGCATTATTTATCATTTTTCTGTGGGTTATCACTCTTGTTTTTTCATTAACAAGGTTTCAAACTGATTTCTATTCCCCACTTACTTACTTTTTTGTTCTCTTACAATCGCATCTTTATACAGGAGTTTTTATTACAGCCCATGACTCTATGCATAGGGTAGTTTCCTCTAATCGCCAACTCAATGATTGGATTGGACGGGTATGTGCTATTATTTTTGCTTTTAACTTTTATGATAATCTTAATAAGAAACACCACCTACATCATCGCTTTGTAGGAACTGACCAAGACCCAGACTATCACGGAGGTAATTTTTGGATTTGGTATTTGAGTTTTGCTAAGCAGTATATTAATATTTGGCAAATTTTGCTTATGGCAATTACTTATAATGTTCTCAAATTATTTTTCCCTATTGAGAACGTCCTCTTATTTTGGATGCTTCCTTCTATCATAGCTACTTTTCAGCTATTTTACTTTGGAACTTACTTGCCTCATAAAGGTGAACACGAAGAGGGAAATATTCATAAATCTCGTAGCCAATCTAAAAATCACTTATGGGCTTTTTTGACTTGTTATTTTTTTGGGTATCATTACGAACACCACAACTCTCCGAGAACTCCATGGTGGCAACTCTACAAGGAGAAAGAGAAATCGATGAATCAATAAAATAATTGGATAACAAGCAGTTAGTAGCCCTTGCTACATCTACATATTTGAATCATTAGTTTGCCATATCAAGTCAAACCCCTTAGTTGCTAAAAAACAAAAACGCCTAACATATACAATATTAGACGTTTTTAATATATATAGGAAACTGATTAAGCCTCCCCTGTTTTACCTTTAAGTTCTCTTGGAATAGTAACCGTAGCAACAGTAACAGCAGCATTTGTCAGTATTTCAAAACCACTTACTTTTGCATCGCTAATTCTAACAGATTTACCCAAATCCAAATCAGACACATCTACTTCTACATAATCAGGAAGGTCTTTGGGCAATGCTTTTACCTTTACTCTTTCTATTTTTTGGAAAAGTTTTCCACCCTTCTGTACACCGGGAGCAGCACCTATCAAACGCAAAGGAACTTCAATTTTTACAGGTTTGTTGTCATCAAGTTCCAAGAAATCAGCATGTAAGATAACTTCATTTACAGGGTGAAACTGAATATCTTGGAGTATGCATCTATAAATATCTCCTTCAATATTTAATTCTACTTCGTGTACTTCTGGCGTGTAAACCAATTTTTTGAACATAATCATGGGTATTACACAGTGTACGTGTTCTTTTCCACCATAAACTACGCATGGCACATTCGCTTCTTTACGCAACTCTCTTGCGTTAGTTTTTCCGAGATTTGCTCTTTTATACCCTATAATCTCTAATTTTTTCATTTTTGTAAAAGATTAAAATAAAATTTTATTTGATTAAAATTGATTCCTTTAAAAATATTTAATAATAAATTATTGGCAATCAATCTCTTTTGCTTTTATATAAAAAGTGTACTTATAGATTCTTGGTCATTAATTTTCCGTATTGCTCTTGCAAACATATCGGCTACGGATAATACTTTTATTTTTATAAATTCACCTTGAGGAGGAATAGTATCCGTTACGGCTACTTCTTCTAAGGCTGAGTTTGCAATATTTTCAGTTGCTTTTCCAGAAAGAATAGCATGCGTACAAATGGCGCGCACACTATTTGCTCCTTTATCTTTGAGAATCTGAGCGGCTTTACAGATGGTACCTGCTGTATCAATCATATCATCTACCAAAACGACATCTGCTCCCTCTACCTCACCAATTACCTGCATAGAAGCGACCTCATTTGCTCTTTTTCTATGTTTATCGCAAATCACTAAGTCTGCATTAAAATAGCTCGCATACATTCTTGCTCTACTTACCCCACCGACATCGGGAGCGGCAAATGTAGGATTAATCTTTAGCTGTTTGATATAGGGCGCAAAAATAGTAATTCCGTTAAGATGATCTACAGGAATATCGAAGAATCCCTGTATCTGACCTGCGTGCAAGTCGCACGTAATTACTCTACTTGCTCCTGCGGCTGAAATAATATTAGCAACTAACTTAGCGGCAATGCTCACACGCGGTCGGTCTTTGCGGTCTTGCCTTGCATATCCGAAATAGGGGATAACCACATTGACATTGGCGGCAGATGCCCTTTTAGCCGCATCTATCATTAGCATCAATTCCAACAAATTATCCGCAGGTGGACAAGTGGACTGTATCAGAAATACATGCTCTCCTCTAATTGATTCTGTAAAAGCAACAGAAAGTTCTCCATCGCTAAATCTTTTTAACTCTACTGAGCCTAAGGGCTTACCATAAGAGTGAGCGATACTTTCGCCAAGGTCTTTGGTTGCCGAACCTGCATACAATCGTACTGATGACATAGGATAATTAGCTACATTTATAAATAAATAATCCTGAAACAATGTTCAGGATTATTATTTTGAGTAGTTGTTCCATCTGGGGTCGAACCAGAACTCTTCTGAACCAAAATCAGACGTGTTGCCAATTACACCATGGAACAATCAGCGTTTTGATTAATTGCGGTGCAAAGATACGGCACTAATTTTGATATTCCAAAACATTTTAAAAAATTTTTGA
>JALOMS010000698.1 GCA_025455345.1 Thermoflexibacter sp.
GCAATTCCATTGAGGAGGCGTAACTTACTAACTTAGAAGGTATTAGTTTCGTCCCTATGGGACTTCATAATTAAGTGTTATTTATCTTTTTACAAAACTATCGCCTCTACGAGGCTAAATAAAGAACGCTTAAAAAAGTTGAATTACTTAGGAATAAATACCAAATATGTAACAGTTGTAAAACATAATTATTTAATATTCAATAGCTTACACGATTTTTAATTCCTAATTATTAATTCCTAATTCCTTACTAATGGAAATTATCAAATATCCGCGCACCTATCACATAGAGGGTTCGCGTTTTCAAAATGGAGATGAAGACCTCAACAGTGTGCCTTTTGAGCAAATCAAGGGCAAATTTTTGGTGATTGAGGAAAAAATAGACGGCGCAAATGCAGGCATTAGCTTTTCGGAAAATGGTGAGTTACTTCTCCAAAGTAGGGGGCATTACCTCACTGGGGGTTTGCGCGAAAAACATTTTGCTCTGCTCAAAACTTGGGCGAATACTTTTGCCTATCCAATGTTTGAGGCAATTGGCGACCAATACATTATGTACGGCGAATGGCTTTATGCCAAGCATACCGTTTTTTATACAGATTTGCCACATTATTTTTTTGAGTTTGATATGTACGACAAAAGCACCAAAACCTTTTTAAGCACCACAGAGCGTAGGAAAATCTTGGCAAAAATGCCTTTTGTGCAGTCCGTAAAAGTAATTTTTGAGGGTAAATTGGAACATCAGAAACAACTGCAAGGCATGGTAAGGCAATCTCATTTTATTAGCGAAAATCACTTGGAAGTGCTGAAACAGCTTTGCAATAAGCTGAATCTGAACGCAGAGCGCGTGCTGAAAGAAACCAATCCAAGCAACCTCATGGAGGGGCTTTACATCAAATGGGAGGAAAACGGAATAGTAAAGGGTAGATACAAGTTTGTGCGCCCTGATTTCCTAAACTCTATTTTGGACTCGGAAACGCATTGGTTAGACCGCCCCATTGTCCCAAATCAGTTGGCGGAGGGCGTAGATTTATTTAGTTTTTAAGAGGTGAGGTGCAAGGCTTTAACTTTGTGCTTTAAAAAGTTATTAATTTTAAAGTCCTGTTAAGGGCTTAATATTGGTAGTAATCTAATATAAGACAACTTTTTTAAATAAATATGTACTCTAAGCCTGTTAGGGCTTAAATATTGGTAGCATATAAAAAATCCCCACATTTTTAAGCCTCGTAGAGGCGTAAGGTTGAACTCCTTTGGAGTTCATAATACTATGATTAACAACATTTTCTACCAATATTTAACAGCGCAATGCAATTGCCTATTGGTGTTATTTTAATTAGCAAGATATCTATTTAATACTTAACGGTGTATAATCATTGATTGCGCGAGTGTAATAATAATTTAGAACAGTAAAAAACAAAAAATGAATCAACTAACAGATTATCAAATAGTTAATAAATATAGCGAACTATTTGAGCGCATGAAGGACACTCCGCAAGACCCTGTTCATCACCAAGAGGGCAACGTATATGTGCATACTGAAATGGTGTTGAACGCCTTGCTTGCCTTGCCCGAATTTGAGCAATGCTCTGATTTTGAGAAGGAAGTGTTGATTTATACTGCTCTTTTCCATGACGTTTGCAAGCCCGATACCATAGAAATTAGCGCAGAAGGACGCATTAGCAACCCACGACACGCCGCCAAGGGAGCTAACTTGGTGCGACAGATTTTAGACAAGGAAAAGTTTGATTTTGAGATGATTAGCAAGGTTTTTTACATGGTTTATTATCATGGTTATCCTTTGAGATTTTTTGACAAGGAGCAACCGCTCAAAAGTGCCATCAAGCTAAGTTTGCTTGCCAACAATCACTTGCTCTATATTTTTGCCAAAGCGGATTTGTTGGGAAGGATTTGCGAAGACAGTGAAAAATTGATGTATGACTTGGACTGTTTCAAGGAATTTTGCCTCGAAAATGGGATTTACAATGCGCCAAAACAATTTCATTCCGATTTTGACCGCTTTTATTATTTTAACCAAGATGATAGCTTTCCTGATACACAAATCTTTCATCAGTTTGATTTTGAGATATTTATGATGGTGGGGATTCCTGCTTCTGGCAAAGATACTTACATCAAGAAAAATTTTGCTCACTTGCCTATCATTTCCTTAGACCAGCTAAGGCAGGAAATGAAGGTGAAACCTACGGACAATCAGGGCGCAGTAATTCAGGCGGCGAAAGAAAAAAGCAAGGAGTTTTGCAGAAGAAAGCAGTCATTTGTTTGGAATGCGACCAATATTACTAAAAATATGAGAAGCACTTTGGTAGGGCTTTGGCTACCTTACAATCCCAAAATAAATATGGTTTTCACGTATAAAAATATAGATAAAACCTTGAAAGACAACGAAGAAAGAGAACAAGAAAACAAAATTCCTAACTCAAAAATTGTGGATTTGTTTGCCAAGTTGGAATTCCCAGACCTTACGGAGTGTCATGTTCTCAAAAAACCTCCTCAAAACTAACCGTAAAACCTTCCATGACCTTAGATTTTGCGACATCACCCTCATCTTCGAGGGCGGAAAACAGTACAAATTGCCCATTTTCTTTGGCATAAATCTCCACCACTGCGTTTTGTGGGTCTATAATCCAATACTCTAAAATATCGCTTTTTTCATAAATATTTTTCTTGCTTACCCTGTCTCGAATCACCGAATTTCTGGAAATTACCTCCACGACCAAATCGGGCGCGCCTATAATGCCTTCCTTTTCGTCAATAATGCTATTCCGTTCATTAGAAATAAAAAGTACATCAGGCTGAACCACAGTGGTTTCACTTAAAAATACATCAATGGGATAACTAAAAACTTCTCCTATT
>JALOMS010000699.1 GCA_025455345.1 Thermoflexibacter sp.
ATGAAAATTTTTGGCGATACGCAGTGCATTTTTTTGAGATGTAGGAGAGTGATTTTCCCTTCTTAAGCGTTTGACAAGCTCTCCTGTGTTAATATCTACGGGGCAATCTGTCGCACACATTCCATCTGTGGCGCAAGTATCTAAACCTGCAAATTTGTATTCTTTTAATATTTCTTCGTATTCGCCTTTCTTGCCTTCATGGGCTAATCGTTGTAAAGCGCGACGTATTCCTATCCTTTGACGCGGGGTCAAAGTAAAATCTCTACTTGGACAGCGATTTTCACAGTAGCCACACTCAACGCATTTATCTACCTCCTCTTCTACGATTGGCAAGGTTTTCAAATATTTCAAATGAGCTTTCTTATCCGCATTAATAATCACACCTGTATTTATAAGATATTCAGGGTCAATAAGTTCTTTTAGTTTTTTCATGATTTGATACGCATCTTCTCCCCATTCTGTTTCTATAAAAGGAGCCATGTTCCGTCCTGTACCGTGTTCCCCTTTGAGTGCGCCATGGTATTTTTTGACTACAACTTCAACCATCTCTTCTATAAAATCGGCATATCTATTGATTTCTTTTTCTTCATTGACCAATTGGGTGAGGATAAAATGCAGGTTTCCATCTTTGGCATGACCAATTATATTCGCAGAAGTATAATTGTACTTTTCAAAGAGCTTGCGAAGGTCTGCTATGCCTGCACCTAAGTTTTCTATGGGAAAGGCTACGTCTTCGAGCAGGACAGCACTGCCTTTCTGACGCACCGCCGCTACGGAAGGATAAAGCCCTTTTCGCAATTTCCAAAGATTTGCCTGTTCGTAAGCATCTTTAGTAAATTCAGGCTGAATAAGGAGCGGTAACGTACTGATATATTGATTAAAAGCATTTTCAAACTTTACTTTCAATTCTTCTTCTGTATTTGCTTGATATTCTGCCAATAATGCTGTTTGGTCGCCTGTCAGAGATTTGAGCATTTCAGGTGCGCCTTTGAGATGTTCAATAGACTTGAGGGCAGGAAAATCCATCAACTCTAAGGCTTCTACGCCCGACTCTTTGAGCGGGAGAATGGCATTACAAGCATCTTGTATATTAGAAAAGTACAACATACCTGTTAGCTTATAGGGATAATCAGGAACAGTTTTTAGCACTGCTTCCGCAATAAATCCCAAAGTACCTTCCCCGCCAATAAGCAGGTGTGCCAAAATATCCAAAGGATGTTGGTAGTCTATGAAAGCATTTAAGCCATAACCTACCGTATTTTTCATTTTGTATTTTTTCCTGATTTTTTCTGAAAGGGGAGTATTATCTAAAATTTCCTTCCTCAAGGAGCTAATTCCCTCATAAATGACTTTTGCTTCCTCTTCGAATTTTCTATAATCTTCTTTATTTTCTGTATTGAATACTAAACCATTGGGCAAGACGAATTTAATGTATTGGAGTGTGTGATAGGAATTTTGAGCAACACCACAACACATACCACTTGAGTTGTTGGACAGGATACCACCCATCATTGCGGCATTAATAGATGAAGGGTCAGGTCCTATTTTCTTTTTGTACTTTTTCAATATCGTATTCACCGCTCCCCCGACTGCACCTACTTGCACTCTTACACTCTCGCCATTCCCCTCAACTTGGATTTTGCGCCAATGCTGACTCAAATCGACCAAGATACCATCAGTAACAGCTTGCCCAGAAAGACTCGTGCCTCCTGCCCTGAAGGTAAGATTAATTTGGTATTTCTTAGAAAAATCAAATAATGCTTGAATTTCTTCCACAGAAATAGGTTGAATCACTGCTTTGGGGATTAGATAATAAAAGCTGGCATCACTTGCATAAGCATATAAGTCTATAAGACGAGTTTTGATACGTTCTTGGGGTAGAATAGACTGTAAAAGAGAAGATAAATTCATGTTTTTGTATTTTTGGGATTTCAAAGAAACAAAATTAAGATTTCTTGTTAGAATGTGAGGAAATTTATGTGCAATATTGTAAACATACCTCTTTTATAGTTTTACTAATTTGCAAAGAATTAAAGGAACCACATTAAAAACTTGTTGTATTATCGTTATTTTTGCAACCTTTTTTGTATTTTTATCATCTTGTTATCACAACTTTTTGATTTGTAAATACGTTTTTTCAGTGTTATACCTTGATTAAAGATGACTTACTAATAAGATAGTAACAGGAGTAGATGGATAATTGAGCAAATCAAAATACGACCTTGCTTATTTTGGTATGCTAATTTTAAATTAACAAATTGTTTTTCAATAAATTACAATTACATTAATACATTTACTTTTGTACTTAAATACAAGCCAATAAGCGACAATACAAATTTTGAGTAATTTATAAAAACTTAAGTACCTCCAATGAATAAGACTTTACATGAATTATTAGATACGATTATTCATAAATTTATATTAGGGATTTTACTATATTTTGCTTTCTCTATTTTTTCTCAAGTCCTTGCCCAAAGGACTGTCATTACAGGAAAAGTTACAGATACAGAAACGGGAGATGCGATTCCTTTTGCCAATGTTTATTTTAAGGGAACATCTTCTAAGGGTACTACCACTGACTTTGATGGCTTTTTCAAGATTGTTACTGAGCAACCTACGGACTCGCTGATTGCTTCTTTTGTGGGGTATGCGCCTAAAAGTCGTTGGGTAGAGAAAGGAAAAGAGCAAGTTATTAATTTCCAATTATCCGCACAAGTAACTACGTTAAAAGAAGTTGTAATTTCTGCTAAAAATTATGAGAATCCTGCTTGGGAAATCCTTCGGAATGTGGTAAAAAATAAAGACAAGAATGACAGTAGAAACTTGCAAGCCTATCAGTATGAGTCTTATAACAAAATCGAGATAGAT
>JALOMS010000700.1 GCA_025455345.1 Thermoflexibacter sp.
AACTCCAAAGCAGACTATGATGCTACCGAGCAGATGCTCAAAGATAGAATTACGGCAATTGTGAAGGACTTGGGGGTATAGCTAATCTAAAAAACCTGCAAAATTAACTTGCAGGTTTTTTTATGCCAATCCCCTCAAATTGTTTATCTTTGTGTAAACTTTGAAGCGAAAACTATGGGATACAGTAATTATAAAAAAATAGAGCAGGTAACTAAAAAGTTTGGTCTTTTGGCACGGAGGGCAGACTTATTTGACAATATTCAACCTGTGGAGGCAAGTAAATGGCTAATAGAAACCTTAAAAAAAGCAAAATTTGTGCCTCTCCGCAACGAAAAAGCCAAAGCAGAGCGCATTATCTCACATATCTTGGTTGATGTAGCCGAATCGTTTGAGAACAATGTTACTTTATTTTCTGGTGAGGAATTGCCTGTGGATAGCGAAAAGGATTTGAATGGCGAATGTGATTTTTTCTTTACTCTTGTTCCTCAAAGTGCTTATTTAGAAACTCCTATTATCTCACTCACCGAAGCCAAGCGGAACGCCGCCCGAGACGAGGACATGGATTATGGCATAGCCCAATGTGCCGCACAGCTTTATGGTGCAAAACTCTTCAATGAAATGGAAGGCAAACACTTCCCCATTCTCTACGGTTGCGCCACAGATGGCATAGAATGGAAATTTATGCGTTTTGAGAATAATATCTTCTACATAGATAACCGAGTTTACACTGACCTCCAAGAAATTCTCGGCGTGTGGCACCACATCATCAAGAGTTATTTGTAAGGAAATGAATGAAAACCGAAAATGACTACTCTCCCTCTTAAATGAGAGGGCAGAGTGAGGCGGCTGTTCTGCTGTATTCCCCCTCTCAGCAGGAGAGGGGGCGCAGTGCAACTGGCGCAGTGCAACTGGGCAGGGGGGTGAGGCGAAACAGGGCAGGGTAAGGTAGCTGTTTGGCTGTTCCCCCTCGCCTTTGGAGAGTGGGCGCAGTGCAACTGGGCAGGGGGTGAGGTAATTTGTACCCAAGCAAGAAAAACTTTCACTTTCCAAAGAACATAAAAAATTAACAAAAAAACAAAGCCACTTTTTTCAAGAAAATACAAAACTTTCCCTACTTTGCGTTACAGAAGTAAGAAATAAAGAGGATAGCATATTTTTTTCTGTATTTGCATTACTTTGTTGAACACTAAACTCATTTTTTTCAAACAAAACACACACTTTTATGAAATCTTACCTTACATTTACTCGTGTAACTTTTATTGCTATTTTTTGTATTTTTAAATATAATGTACAACATTTGTCTTCATATGTCAAAGACATACTTTTTATTTATATAAATATTGTTTTATGTCATTATCTATTAAATAGAAAAATATTAATGCTATCAATAATATTTTTCTATTTTTTTAATTCAACTAATGCTTTTAGCCAATCTATTAAAAACCTCACGGATGTAGAAATAGCGTACAATGCAATTTTTCAAGATATTACTGTTGATAACAGTAACAACGTAATAAGCATAGGATATAAGCCATATTACGAAAATAATGAGGAATATATGACTCTAACTAAATTTGATAGTGATAACCATATTTTGTGGGAAAAAAGATTCAAAGATGTACAGGGATATGATATAACGACTGACAAAAGCGGAAATATTTATATAATAGGACAGGCAAAACAAACAACCACCATTAATGATGTAAAATTACAGGTAGATGCGAACTATTATATTAAAAGTGAGTTTATTCTTAAGTTAAACAAGATGGGAGATTTTCAGTGGATTAAACCATTTAAGCGAGGTTTAGATGCTAATAGTTATTATAGAGCTTATTCTCCAAGCATAGAAACTGACAGTAATGGTGATATCCATGTCTTTGGTACATTCTTCTATTTCATTGAAATAGATAATTTTAGAAATGAGATTGAAACAATACCTAATAGTTATCAACAATATGTAAACTATAAAAGTGATTACCTGCTTAAAATGAGAGATAATGGTAGCTTAATCTATGCAAAGGCTTTAAATAAAACTTTTTTCAATAGTTACATTAATACACAACAACCTCCAAAAATTGTAATTGATAAATTAGACAATGTATATATATATTAGGTGGAAATGAAACGAATAATCGTTCATTTGATAATCAAACAATCGATTTTACATATAATGATAATAACGAGGTTTATATTGGCATTTATCTCGCCAAATATAATAGTAATGGCATTCTGAAATGGGTGCGAAATATAGCAAAAGGGCAGATGAGTGTTTCAGGGATTACAGTACAAACATCTGGTTTGTATATAATTGGGGCTAGTTCGCAAGATGTTGATATCAATTTTGGTAATGATATTGTTCTTTACGATGATAGGAGTAATCATGGTTTTATAAACTTCATCACTAAATTTAATATAACAGATGGAAATACTATGTGGGCTAAAAAAGCCCCAAGTAGTTTTAAAGCTTATGGTTCCATTACTTCAGATTGTACAGGTAACATTTATGTGGGGGGAAGTGGCTTAGGCAAATACTCAAATGAAGGAGATTTGCTTTGGGTAGAAGAATTAATAGTTACAAGTAATTGGACTTTTATCAAAGAGCTAAAAATGAATAGTAATGAAGGACAAATAAAATTATTAGTTCCTTCAGAAGGGAATGTTATTTTTATTGACTCCCTTATATATGATAAACCAGAATTTAGAGGGATTTTGATTACTGTACAGGATGTTATTCCTGATTGTAACATAGCAATTATCACCTGCCCTGCGGGTTGTGAGGGCAAGGGGGAAAATCAAAGATTTGCAATCATAGGAACGGTAACTTTGGGCGATAAAGTATGCAAGGTAGAAGGT
>JALOMS010000701.1 GCA_025455345.1 Thermoflexibacter sp.
ACCAGCACTTCGTACAGCGTATCGTTACTTGGATTGATGTTGCGACCTGCCACTATTTTCAGCCCATAGACCTCTACATAGTCCACGTCCCCACGCTTCATGTTGGCATTGATGTCTTCTTTTTGGTCTCTTTCTGTTAGCCCTATGTTAGTAATAGAATTATTGCCAGAGGCTGGGGGACCAATGGAAAAACTCACTTTGTCTATCCCTGCAATGCGCTGTAATTCAGTCTTTAACGTAGCAAATCTTAGAGAATCATTTTTGGGCAGTTCCAATACCACTACCCCGTCTTTGGCAAAACCCATTTCTTTGGTATTGAAATAATCCATTTGTTGGATAGCAATGATAGTAGAAGTAATTAAGATTTGAGAAATAGCAAACTGCATGATTATCAAGCCTCTGCGAAGGTTCATGCCTCCTGTATGATGGGCAGTAATAGAATTTTTGATTGCCAAAATGGGGTTGAAACCTGAAAGTACGAAAGCAGGATAAAGTCCTGATAATAAGGCAACTGTGACAGTCAAACTAATTAAAAATAAAGCGGTATCTGTATTCCACAAGAATCGTTTTTCCATTTCCAAACTCAAAAGTTGATTGACGTAAGGCAAAAGGAATTCCGCCAACCCCAAAGAGAGTAAAATAGCGAAAAAAGAGATGAAAAAAGTTTCTCCTAAAAACTGCTTCATCAAGGCTAATCTACTGCTACCCAACACCTTGCGAATCCCTACTTCTTTACTGCGATTGACAGCCTGTGCCGTTGCTAAGTTAATGAAGTTAATGCAAGCGGTAATCACTAAAAAAGTGGCAACCAAGCCCAACGCCCAAAGCAATTGCACAGGCACAGCATTATTGCCAAAATTGCTCATGCGTGTATCAAAATGAGTGTCTTTCAAGGGTTGGATTTTATAAGTTCTTTCCTTGCGCTGTTCTTCGTTCAGGTACTTCTCACCAAAGGCAGGAAAACGTGCCTCTACTTGTGCTTGTGTATATTTTTCGGGCAAAAGCACAAAAGTTTCTATCCCACTCCAAATACTTCCCCACTCTTTCAACTCATCTTTACTAACTATCTCATTTAAAGAACTATATGAAATAAAAAACTCAAATCTATAATCCGTATTGACAGGAATATTTTGGGCAACGCCTGTAACTTTGAGGTCTAAGGTGTTGTCCCAGCGAATGATTTTTCCAATCGCATTTTCATTATTTCCAAAGTATTTTTTTGCCATTTTCTCGGTCAAAATAAGTGATTTTGGTTCTTTCAAAGCTGTTTTTGCTTCACCAATCAATAAAGGGAAAGAAAACATCTCAAAATAGGCAGGCTCCACAAAAGCAAAAGCGCGCTCCATGTACTTCACATCTTCGGTTTTGCCTTCTTGCTTTACCGCCATGACTACCTCATCTCCGTCCGAGCGGACTTGGGTAACTGCCTCTAAATCAGAAAAATCAGTTTGCAAAGCAGGCAGAAGAGCGTAAGTGCTTCCTCCGTTAAAGTCCTCATTGCCGTCAGCCTGACCATAAGAATAAACGCGGTAAAGCCTGTCTAATTTGGTGTGGAAACTATCAAAACTTTTTTGGTAGCGAATCACTACGAAGATGAGCAAGGCACAGGTAACGCCCAAAGTAAGCCCCAAGAGGTTAATGAAAAAATAGCCCTTGTTTTTGAGCAAGTTACGGAAGGTAATTTTTAGATAATTTTGTAACATAAGCAATTTTATTTGAAAATGATTGACTTATTTATTTGAATTTTTGTATATTTGAATAATTAAAATCTTGTATTCATGGAAGTATTAGAACAAGCACTCACCGCTTACGAAATAGAACGAAACAAACCTATGCCAAACCTTACGCACGGTGCAATTCAAGCCAATTTGGTTTTTGAATTGAAATCTCTTTATCGCAAATTGTATAGAATTGCAAGCGAAGTTTCTTTGGATACCTTGCCTGTTGGAAGTACACCTGATGTTGTTATTTATCCTCCTCTAAGTTTGGATTTTATTAGCGAACCTGCTCGCCGCTCTGACGCACCTTTGGTTACTATCGAAATCCAATCTCCCTCACAAAGCCTTGAACAAATGGTAGATAAAACAGATTTATACTTTCAGTTTGGCGTAAAATCTTGTTGGATTATTTTACCAAGTTTGCAAGCCGCCTTGGTTTTTGACCGCCCTTCTAACTACAAGTTTTTCTATGTATATGAAACCTTGCACGACCCTAACCTCAATATTAACATTCCATTAGCTGATATTTTTGCGTAAGATGTTGCGGTTGACCATCTTTTGCCATTTCACCGCTGTAGAAAATGTCACTTGAAGGTACAGCTGACTGTCTGAATCCACGGAAGGAGGATGAAAAGCCAAGTCTGGAAACTGCGAAGTAGTAGAAAAAGTCCTAACTGCAGGCGGTCTGTGATGTCCGACTGAATTTCTGTTTATTGTCAATTGAAGTCAGCCGCATAACTTCGTCAGATGAAGAATTTATGAGACTATTTGTACTGGCCGACAAGGGGTTGTACACCATGTTTTGGAAAGCCGTTTTGGCCGCTCGTCCGCGGACCTGAAGTGACATCACCACCCCTTTGCGCGAATTGATATCTTGTTCGTAATCAATTGACGATTTTTTCGTGTCTTCTACCGTTCAAAGTTATTAAACGTTTTCGACTTGGCCGGTAATTCCCACGGAGGTCAAATTTTTTGAGTTTGTGGAAATGACCATCAAATTGTTTTGCTGTAAAATCATGATCCTCAAAAGATACGTTTGGGCATGAATACGCATGTGTTGAGCCATTTTGCACGAATCTCCGACATTGCGTTTAGGCTGTGTATGAGAAACGAGTAAGAAAAAAGCACGTG
>JALOMS010000702.1 GCA_025455345.1 Thermoflexibacter sp.
CTATGGGACTTACAGGCTGTGTTAAAATTACGTTTTCTACCAATATATCGTCCCGATAGGACTTTAATACAAAGAACGCCTATAAAAGTTGAATTACTTAAGTACATGAGCAAATTAAATCGACACTGTAAAATACCCTTCAGGGTGTATAAGTATTTGATAATCAACAGAACACGCTAAAGCGTATTTTACTATAAAAATGCACAATTACTTATAAGTGTAATGGCTTTTCTCAAAGAAATGGAATTTCTAAGGATATTTAATACGCTTATCTAAAAGGTGTCTGAAAAATTGCTGACCTAAAGCCAATTAGTTTTTAGTATAAAATATAAAAAGCCTTCTAAAATAGAAGGCTCTTTATCAAAATTTAAAATGAAACAACTCTTACGAGTTACCTTTGTCCTTTGTTATAAACTTTTGATTTACAACGACTTTGGAGTCAAAACACCTAAAGACTCACAAAGCAGGATACATATCTTAATTTGCTAAATTCACGAATAAAAAAGTACGAAACACTGTGCCAAGAGGATTGACATTAATGCCTGGTCCCGAATTGTCAGCAGAAAAAACACGCCCATCTTTCATGGTCGCAACTATCTTCAGTGCGAAAATATCTCCTGCTCGTAGGTCATTAGGAGTCAGCTTAGTAGCGGTTATCATCTCACTGACAGGATAAGTTTCTGTGTTACCAAAAGAAGTAATTGTTTTGAATAAAAATCCATGAGGAGCTACTACTGAAATCACAGGTGTACTGACTGCACCTCTGCGATGAGCAATATAAATATCTACTTTCTCTATTTTATCTGCATTATAACTTTGCGTTTTGAATGACAGAGAGCTACCAGCCATGTTGGAAAGGCGCGCCGTAATAGTTGCTACGTTGGCGGCAGTTACAGGATTAGGTTCTGGTACTAAGGTAGTTACGAAACTGGGACCTTCCTCAAACTCAGGATAAGGCAATTTGTCTGTTTTATAGGCACAAGAGCCTATAAAAGCCATTAATCCAATGAAAATGAATGTATTAAAAATTTTTCTCATATATTTTTTAAAATTTTAAGTCTTTGTAAAGTTTTTGAAAAAGAATCAAACTTGTAAATATTATTTTTTTTAAAGTCTGATTCTTGGTTTTTTACTAATTTGTCATTATGACAAACCATGCCTTATTACCTATCCCAAAATACCTTGTCTTGAGCTACCACTCTTTGGGCAGGTGCGTTAGAATTGAGATTCATCTCGCTTTGGGCATAAGGAAAAGATACTGGATAGCCTCTATTGTTATTGGTAAATGCAATTGCATCTGTATTAGGGTCAAACATCTTGGGGAATCCTGTACGACGATAATCATTGTAAGACTCTAAGCCAAATCGAGAGCCAGCCGTAGCCGCAGCGCGATTGACTTCTGCAAAAGAAGCAAGAATAGCATCTCTCAATAAGCCTCTCGCATCTCCTTGCCCTGCGCCTGCTTGGGCTAACTCTGCGCGTGTGTAGAGATAATTATGAAAAGGTAATATACGCAAAGCTCCATCTCCACGAGCAGAATTGCCGTTTACACCTGCGGCAGTTACGCCATTTCCGTCGTCATATCTCCCACCGCAAAAATACAATCCTACAATGGTCATAGAAGAAGATTGGTCAAAGCCTTGGTTAGGACCTTGAGATGCGAAGTAGATAGACAAAAAGTTGCCATTCCTATATTCGATTGGGTTCTGAGCATTAGGTCGCACATTGGACAACTGATTGAAGTAGTAGTAAGGTATGCGAGGGTCAGCGATGCCATTCAAAATGGGATTGAGCTGGCTTGTTCCCAATAATATTTCATGGAAATAGGCACTGATGTAGTTCAAACGACCAGTATTGGGGTCTGCATTATAATCAGAGCGAAATACGGGGTTGCGATTTTCAGGCACGGCAATATTTCCATAACGCAATTCAAAGTTTTCTCCACTTCCAATAAAGTCATTCTCAGCGATTAGCGCATTAACACTTGCACTCACATTTTGGACTAAGCGTATTTGGTTATACATTTTGAGCTTCCATGTCTTTGCCAGTTTTCTCCAACGCACCAAATTTCCTCCATAAATAAGGTCATCACCACCTATACGTACATTACTTGGTTTGGTAAGATTCGCAATGCCCTCGTCTAAGAGTTTGATAAGTTCGGGATAAATCGTTTCTCCATTATCAAACTTTGGGAAAGGGTTTTTATTAATATCTCCTGATTCTGAGAAAGGTACATTTCCCCATACATCTACCATGTAGCTGAAAGTAACTGCCTTAAGGATTTGTGCAACTCCTACATAGTGAGCATTTCCACCTTCAGTTGCATTTTTGATGATTAGATTGAGGTTTTGGATACCCCCCGCATACAAGCTTTCCCATGCGCCTTGTACGGACAAATCTCCGGGCGCAAAGGCATAGCTATCATTGCGGCTACGCTGTGTAGTTTGGTGGACAAAGACATTACAAGCATTGGACACACCTGCCGAGCCACTACCTAATCCGTTCATAATGAATAGCTGTGATGAAGTAAGCAACTGACCATTGGAAACAACGGTAGGATTATTAGGGTCATTATTTATATCCAAAAATCCTTTGGTGCAACTTGCGCTGATGAGTACAATCAAAGCAAATAAGATTTTTATACTAATATTTTTCATTGTATTATCAAAGATTTAAGTGTGAAAGAATTAGAATGTGATTCTTAAGTTTACGCCGAATCTTCTCGTTGAGGGAGCGGCAAAAAAGTCTATGCCTTGCGTATTGGTATTTCCAAAAGTATTGACTTCGGGATCCATACGTGTATGTTGGGGCATATTAGGAGAACGGAACCACAAGTTTCTTCCTGATAATGAAAGATTTGCACTGCCAAAAGGAGTTTTACTTAACCATGATTTAGGGAACTCATACGCTAAGGTAATTTCTCTCAAACGAATCGTGGTAGCATCAAAAATTTGGGTTTCGTCTGGTCCATTGATAGCAAAAGAGCGACCACCCGCTTGGAACCACAAGTTATTTTCTACCACTTGGATATTGTTACGGATAGGTTGTCCGTCTGCGCCTAAGATAGGTTGTAAGGTGTTAGGATTGCCTAATACCCCAGGAACTATTTTGGGGACTTCTCTATTTTCCGTATCCCTTGTTACACCCCTGCCCAACAAGAATTGATTAGTCCAAGAGAATATTTGACCGCCATGTCGATAATCAATGACTCCACTTAGAGAAAAACCTTTGTATGAAATGGTGTTAGTAATTCCTAAAATATAATCTGGATTGGGATTCCCTATGATTTTTGTGTCCAAAGATTGGATTATCAAGCCTGTATTAGGGTCTATAAGCAAGTTTCCTTGTGCATCACGAGCGGCATAAGTCCCCCTCAATACACCAAACTGCTCGCCAGGACGCACCACAGGCACTACGTTGGTATTACCAGAAAACAAGTTACGCAATACGATTTCTTGTACTCCTTCTGTCAAGGATTCTACGATATTTCTATTGCGTGTAAATGCTGTGTAAATATCCCATTTTAGCCCATTGTCTAAGGAAACAGGAACGATATTCAAACCTACTTCCCAACCCTTATTCCTGATAGAGCCAAAGTTAGTGGTTAGATTGAAGTATCCTGTACTACGGGGTACGGAACGGTTAGCGATTACATCAGTAGTTAAGCGATTGTAATAAGTAACATCTAAACTTACTCTATTTTTCAATATCCCCAAGTTTAACCCCGCTTCTATCTCATTGGTAAATTCGGGTTTTAGGTTTACATCTGTAAAGATAGGGTTTGCAGATGCTCCAGCCTGACCATTAAAAGGGAAGTCATTATTTCTCAACGAGCCTTCTGCACCCGTAGATTGACCAAAATTGATGTTGTAGGTATTGATTACTTGGTAAGGAGCGGCATCACGACCTACGCGCGCATATCCCAACCGCAATTTGGCTACATTCAACAAATCAGACTTTAGGTTCATCGCATCTACTATACTAAACGAAGCACT
>JALOMS010000104.1 GCA_025455345.1 Thermoflexibacter sp.
AAGTAATTTATAAATTTTTTACAGATCCTTCTTCAATAATTCACCCCTTTATTGTACTTCCATTATTAGGGCAAATTCTATTAATTGTTACATTATTTCAAAAAAAAGCTAATAAAATCTTGATATACGTAGGTATTTTTGGTTTAGGCTTATTATTGGGTTTTATGTTTATAATTGGTATAATAAGTCTAAATTATAAAATTACTATCTCAACAATACCGTTCCTTATTGTTGTTGCATTGACAATAATAAATTTAAGAAAATCAAAATTAGCTTATTAAAGATTTAGGTTCAGTTTTCGTATCAAGTGATTTGTAGTAATGCCATCTTTTTTAAAATAAAATTTCAATAATGAAACATTTTAATCTTTCTATAAAGTTTGCTGACACCTTATTACACAGCTCTGATTTTTTGGACAATAAAGAGAACATTTTAGACTTTTCTGAAAAGATTTTGAAAGCTGTTTACCAAGCATTTCAAATCGATTGTGATGACGCAACATGGCAAGTCCAAAATAGAAAAGTTGATAATCAAGGTCATTTTATACTCCAAGACAACCAAACAGAAACAACTTGGCTTTGGCAAACACGCCAAGAAAAATTGGGACACTTGAAAATCGCTACGGAAGACTTCGGACCCTACGATGGGGGATTGACCGTATTTTGGTATCTGTACTTCACGCATTTGCCTGATTTCGACTGGGTGTTGGGAGTCAATACGTATGGTAGTGAACCTATGTACTTGGAAGTAAAGAAAGAATATCCAATAGAAAAGATACAGAAAATTATTGAAATGGTTGAGAAAACGATAAAACCCCAGTTGGTTAAAAGTTATGGCTTGAATCTTTTTTAGTACGAGTTTAAGGAACAAATAAGATGAGTTTTTATCTATTATAATCTCAGCAATAATCCTAATATCAGTACATCATCAATCTGCTGATGCTTATCAGACATCCAATTAGTTAGGGTATTATCTAAGATTTCTTTTTGACTATTCAGACTTAAGCTACTTATATCTGACAATAATTCGCGGAGTCGCTTTATCATAAACTTACGCCCTTCAAGACCACCAAATTGGTCTTGGAAACCATCAGAACGCAGGTATAAAATCGTAGAGGAGTGAATGTCTATTTCGTGCAAAGTATATTTCTTGCGATGTACATACCCACCGATTGAATATTTGTCTGCTTTGATTTCGTGTAATTCTTTATTTTGCATATACAACAAGGAGTTCATCGCTCCCGCATAGTAGAGTTTATTATTATGCTTGTCAAATGTACAAACAATACAATCTATACTTTCTCTATTTTCGCTTTCTTCTTGGTGGAGAGCCTCTATGATGCTTTGATTCAAATGACTTAGAATTAGGTCTGGAGAAAATATCTTATCGCCTATTACAATATTATTAAGTAAAGAAATTCCTATCATGCTCATCAATGCGCCCGGTACCCCATGCCCTGTACAATCTCCCACGACTATGATTATTTTATCATCAAACTCGTGTAACCAATAAAAATCTCCACTTACTACATCTCGCGGCTTATTGAGTATAAAAAAATCATGGAATAAAGCCGCAAAATAAGTATGACTTGGCAGAAGAGCATCTTGGGTACGTTTGGCATAATTGATACTCGAAATCAGATTATTATTTTGTTTTGAGAGCTTATCATAAAGCTCGTCTAATATCAATTTTTGTTCTTGTATCTCTTCTGTTTTACTTGCCAATGTTTCATTAATTTCTTCCAAATAATCTCTTTGCCCTTCGATTTCAGATTTTTGTTGGTGAAGTTCTTCCGTTTTTTCTTCTAATTCCACATTGATTTCTTTCAAATAGGCATTTTGAGATTCTATTTCTTCTTTTTGTTTCTCTACTTCTATAGTACGTTCTCTGACTTTTTCTTCTAAAATATCATTTTGACGCTCTAATTCTTCAGTTTGAAGTTTTAGATTTGCTGTCATTTGATTAAATACATGAGTAAGCTTGCCAATCTCATTTTTAGCGTCTATGGAGATTTGCCCTGACAAATCTCCTTCACTTACTTTCTGGGCAAATTTGGTAAGTTTTGTAATAGGCTTAGAGATAGAATTAGCCACAGAGTAGGCGGCGAAAATAACGATTACTAAGGTTGCTAAGATGATACTTAATAGTATCCATCTCAATCTTACAATAGGAGCATAAGCCTCCTCTACATCTACTTTGACGACAATTCCCGCTCTTAGCGCAGGAATATAGCTCCACTTTGCATAAGCCTCTTTCTCTCTATAATCTATAATAAAACCATTGCCTTTCTTTCCTTGAACCGAATTAGTAATTGCAGTGGCATTCTTGCTATTTAAGGGGATTTTCTTAAGGAAAGCCGCATCCAAAGCGTGTCTTGTATCAGTAATAAAAACAGCGTCATTACCTATCATGGTACTAAGGATAGTTTCTCCTGTCTTGCCCAAGCCTGTATAATTATTGACGACTTTGGCAATTTCCTTCTCGTCTATTTCTACTACCAAAATCCCTATCATTTTCTTTTCCTTATAAATAGGACTTGCTATAAAAGCTACTACATTTTGGCTATATTGGAAATACGAAAAACTCGATATCTCGGCTTGCATAATGACGGAAGCGCGTCTTACTACTTTTGCTAATTCTGTATTTTTTAAGGAATCATTTTTATGCAGGTTGGTAGGGACGGGGAATATTTGCTTGGTAGCGTATAATACATTGTATTCATTGTCCACCAAATAAATATCATTATACCCAAAAGACTCTTTAAAATATTGCATGGTAGCTTTGCAATCTGCCTCAGCCTTCTGATAGGAAAGCGAATCATATTTTTTGATAAGCACCTCCTCAAAGGTTTCAAAGGTATTGGCAATGTCAGGAATATTAGCGACTACATTGACATAGTTTTCTTTTTCATACAAAAAGTCAGAGATTTGTTTTGCCTGTCGTGCTGAAATAGCCGTCAAATTGTTGGTAATTTCTTGATTCAAAATGCTCTCTGAACTTCGGTAGCTCACGTACATGAGTACGCACTCTGCCGAAAACTCTATCACCAAAAACCAAAACAAAAGCTGTCGTAGCAGTTTTGGTTCTTTAGCAAAAGTTATTATTTTTTGAAAAACATTCATCTATTTATTCCAAATTTGCCCAATTATTTTTCCAATTTTTGTATAATTGATATAAAAACAAATCCCATTCTGCTTTAGTATGGTAATTAGGGAAAGGGATAGGTCGTACAGGTTGCTCTGAGTCCCATACTATGTCAAATTGACCATCTTCTCTAATTTGTCCAATCCGCACGGGCTTCCATGTATGTTGCGTACTTCCATCTATATACACCAAACCCTCTGGAGCTTGGTAACTTTGTTCTGCTAAGTTTGTACGCACCATCATTGGATTGCTTTCTCCTGCTTGCTTTACTGCCTCTGCCCATAGATAAACTCCAAAATAACCCGCTTCTATTGGGTCATCTGTTACTTTGTCTTTTCCATATTTATTGCGAAAACGATTTATAAATGCTTCATTATTAGGATTTTTTATACTTTGAAAATAATTCCAGGCTGTATAATCTCCCACCATTTGTTTGATATTCATGGATTGTAACTCTGCTTCTGCTATACTAAAAGACATGGTTGGAATCATTTGAGGAGTAATACCAGCCTTGCGTAATTCCTTAAAAAACTCTATGTTAGTATCTCCATTAATCGTATTGAGAATGACATCTGGCTTCGTTTCTACGATTCTTGCTACCGCTTTGTGTACATCTTTGCTCCCAAGTTTGATGTATTCCTCGCCCAATATTTGTCCTCTTAGTCCTTTGACTTGCTCCTTGATGATTTCATTTGCCGTTCTTGGAAAAACATAATCAGAACCTACTAAAAAAAATTTCTTACCATGATTGTCAAAACTCCATTTGACTGCTGGAATGATTTGTTGATTGGGGGCGGCTCCTGTATAGACAATGTTAGGAGATTGTTCAACTCCTTCATACTGAATGGGATAAAAAAGTAAATGGTTGTACTTTTCAAATATAGGTCTGACCGTCTTCCTACTGGCAGAAGTCCAACACCCAAAAACCACCTCAACTTTCGCACGACTAATGAGACTATCTGCTAAGTTAGCAAATACACCCCAATCAGACTTCCCATCTACCACTATCGCTTCTATCTGACGACCAAGTAGCCCTCCTTGTGCATTGATTTCCTCTATAGCCATCAGTGTTGCATTCTTCACATCTGTTTCGCTGATAGCCATTGTTCCTGAAAGAGAATGTAATACGCCAACTTTAATGCTTTCTTTTTGTTGAGAGCATGAAGAAAATAGGATACCAAGTAAGATACAAAATAGTGTAATATTAAACAATGTCATTTTCATAATAGAAATAAACAATAAATTATCTTAATAAGCAAGTTACAAATATAATTTCATTGGAAATTAGTGTAAAATTCTTGGTAAAATACAAAAAAAATAGTAAAATAATTTTTTGTCTTATATTTACTATTTCATTATAATTGTATTCATCAAATATCAATCCTTCATGTACTCATTCCAAAATCGTACTGCTGTCATTGCTACCATGCACCAAAAAGAGAAAGTAATAGCTCCTCTTTTAGAGAAAGCATTGGGCTTATATTCAGTACCTATCCAATCTTTTGATACCGACCAATTTGGAACATTTAGCGGAGAGATAGAGCGTCCCGCAAGCCAATTAGAAACGCTTAGAATGAAGTGTCAGCAAGGATTCTCCTTTGCTCCTCCCGATGTGAATATTTGTATAGCAAGCGAAGGGGCTTTTGGAGCGCACCCAACCTTACCTTTTATACCTTTAGATATAGAAATGGTCATGTTGATAGACAAAGAACAAAATCTGGAGGTAGTAGGGCAAAGCATGAGTACAGAAACTAATTTTGCCCAAATAGTCAGTACATCTTGGGAAGAAATAGAACAATTTGCCACTCAAATAGGCTTTCCAAGCCATGCGCTCATCATCAAATCAATGTATTCTCCACAGATTTTTAAAGGAATTAATCAAAAAAATCAATTAAAAAACATTGTTTATCAAGTTCTTAAAACAGAAAAGTGCCTTAGAGTAGAAACAGACATGAGGGCAATGTATAACCCTACCAGAATGAAAGTAATACAGCAAGCCACAGAAAATCTAATAGATAGACTTCAGTCTCCCTGCCCCCAATGTGGAGTTTTGGGATTTGGGAAGACAGAGGTGCGACTGGGGCTTCCCTGCGCCAATTGTTCCTTGCCCACTACTCAAATCTTAGCAAATATCTGGGAATGTGCCAATTGTCATTTTGTTAAAGAAGTTCTCTACCCCACAGGACAAACCGAAGCAGACCCAATGTATTGTAGTTTTTGTAATCCTTGAACATTTTGAAAATATTGCATTTCCCACATAACAAAAGTGCAAACACTCTGTTAAGCAATAAAAAAACCAAGAAATTGCCGTGGAAAAAGTAATAGCATGGTTTAGAAATGACCTCAGATTACATGATAACGAGATGTTTTTTAGGGCTTTACAAAAAACATCATTTGTGATTCCTATTTACTGTTTTGACCCAAGACAGTTCGCCAATACAGACTTAGACTTTCCCAAAACAGGAAGTTTTAGAGCCAAATTCCTCATAGAGTCTGTTGCTGATTTGAAGCAAAGCCTACAAAAATTAGGGAGCAATTTATTGATTCGTATTGGAAAACCCGAAGAAATAATTCCTGAAATTCAAAAAAACACAGGAGCAAAAATAGTCTATGCGAGCAAGGAAACTACCGCAGAGGAAATCAAAATCGAACAAGACTTAGAAAACCAATTGTTTAAGGCGGGTTGCAACCTCAACTTATACTGGCAATCAACACTTTATCATTTAGATGATTTGCCTTTCCCTATCAAGATGCTACCTGATATTTATACTGATTTTCGTAAAGAAATAGAAAGAGGCACGAAGATTCGTTCACAGTTTCCCTGTCCTGTGGCTTCTCAAATATATTTTCCTAATATAGAGATAGCATTAGGAAACTTACCTATAATGAGCGAGTTAGGCTTAAAAGAGCAAATCCAAGATGAAAGAAGTGTTTTAACATTCAAGGGTGGAGAAACGGAAGCAAAAACTCGTTTAAAAGAGTATTTTTGGGAAAAAGATTTGTTGAGAAACTATAAAAATACCCGTAACGGGCTGGTTGGGGCGGATTATTCTTCTAAGTTCTCTGCTTGGTTAGCTTTGGGTTGTATATCTCCGCGCTACATTTATGACCAAGTCAAAAAATATGAACAAACAAGAGTGAAAAACGACTCTACTTATTGGCTTATTTTTGAGCTACTATGGAGAGATTATTTCCGATTTGTAGCCAAAAAGTATGGTAATGCCTTGTTCCAACAAGAAGGAATCCGCAGACAAAAACAGTTGCTCAAAGAGGACAAGAAGATGTTTGAGAGATGGAAAAATGGACAAACAGGACAAGCCTTCATAGATGCGAATATGAGAGAACTCCTATATACTGGCTTCATGTCCAATAGAGGTCGCCAAAATGTAGCAAGCTATTTGGTGAAAGATTTGAAAATAAATTGGCTGTGGGGAGCAAGTTGGTTTGAATCACAACTTATTGATTATGACGTATGTAGCAATTGGGGAAATTGGAACTACATTGCTGGGGTAGGCAATGACCCAAGGGAGAATCGTTATTTCAATAGCTTGAGTCAGGCACAGAAATACGACCCCAAAGGCGCATACACTAACTTATGGCTAAAGACTACTTCCAATCTTTCTTACTGATTTTAGCTGACAAAAGATTCTATTTGTTTTTTCAGGCATACATGTTTGGAAAATACATTATATTTGTCGTGTTAAAACAGCCCAATAAGATGACTTTTGAAATAGTACCAATACTCCAAAAAATGAAAGAACTCTATGAAAAACCTGCCAATTTCAATAGATTTAAGGAGTATCTTCAGCTGTTAATCGGCGGTTCGGACAATGACTTGGAAACTCCCATAGGAGGATTTAATCCTATGGCAAAAGCACATATCTTAGAAAAATTAAATGAATTAATAGCCTTAGATGCAGAACAGATAGCTCAAGACACATTGTTAGAAATCAATCAGTTACAAAGCGAAGATGGAATCCAATACAAAGTTTTTTTAAACTTGTCTGATGACCTCAAGGGCGGGTGGACTAATCATTATACTTCTGATTATGACAGCAAATTCAAGATAAATGGTATTTTTCGCCGCAAGTTTTGTACGCCAATTTTATGGACAAGTGAGTCCTATTCTTCAGCATCAATAAGAAATAGAGTAGCCGAATATGTATATAGAAGCATTTATTGGACTAAAAAACCTAATCCTAAAACATTGAAGGAACACCTTGAGCAAGAGATATTTGTAGCTAACTGCGTTAAAGATAAAGATATTCCCAGAGAATTTGATAGCAAAGTCGCTAAAGACTTCTACCTCACTCATCAAGACAGTGATAATTATAATCTCATTTTTAACTTTTTTTACGGAGATAGGGCATCAGAAAGTTTGGGTTTTGCCACTTTTGGCACAGAGGAGAACATGACGGGATTCGAGTATGCAAGGGTATTGATTAGATGAATATTATATTACCAAATATTTTCTCTGAATTGTTATAGTGCATTGTAGTATGCACCATAACATCACCATCATATTTTTGCTTAGATAAGAAGCAATAGATTTTGTAACTCTTCTTTTTTTAATGGTTTTACTTGAAAACTTTTAACGCTCTCATAGTTAATCGCTTTGTACTTATCTCTTTCATGTATGGAATTGGTTAGGATACAAATAGGTACATCTATCTGCATTTTTTCAAATTCTTTGAGAAAACTCCAACCGTTTATGCGCGGCATTTCTATATCCAACAGAATAAGGTCTGGAAGTTGGTTAATCTCATTGCTTAGATATACAAGTGCTTTGGATACCTCTTTGAATTTTAGCACTTCTACCTCATTATCAATGAAATGAATCAACTTTTGGGTAATGAGGTGATTAAGGTCATCATCATCAATTAACATGACTTTTTTTACTCCGTTTCTATATTTAAGAAGTTTATTTTTGACCATTAGTTTTTCATTTTTTGCATTTTCAATGCTTGCCTGCATTTGGTGTACCGCAAAGTCTAACTCTTCTGCCGCTATTTGGAGCATTTTTAAGACTTCGTTTACCTGTGTTTCTTTAGTAGGTATAATATTTTCATTGATTAAATTACATAATCCCAAAATAGTAGCCAAAGGATGGCGTAAAATATGTGAATTGGAAAAAGCAAAATCTTTCAAATGTTGATTCTGAGCGTCAAACTGTTCTGCAATTACTTTACTGCGAGTCATAATTTGGCTAATACCTATGTGCGCTATGATTTTGTTGGACTCATCAACGACTGGATATACAATGGTAAATGTCCAATAAATATCTCCTTGTTTAGTAAATCTTTTGACTTCTCCCGACCATATTCCTCCTTTGTCAATTGTTCTTTGCACCTCACCAATATGTTCTTTATCACTGGCTTGATAACCAAATAAATCTTCATATTTTTGATTAATCAGTTCCTTCCTATCATAGCCAGAAACTGTACAAGTCTGCTCGTTTACGTCTTTAAAAACTCCTTGAGCATCTGTGAGCATTACCATCGAATTTACGCTAATAGCATTAATAAGGTGATTGATTTCAAAATAATTAGCCCAATGAGAGTGTGTGAATGCTTTTGTTTGATTGTTCATAAAATTAATTAAAATTTAGAAATAATAATGACTAAATATTAGGAGACTGAATCAAATAAAAGCATGAGTAACTTGTTAGTTTGAAATTTATACACCTAATAGGTAATAGCTTTGTTAGTTGGAAAAAGTAGATACAAATATAACAAAACAAACGCATCTGAAGGGCGAATGTTGCTACTCTAATCACTTTCTAATCTGTATTTTATACGAAATGGACATTTACTATGACGAAGAGTTAGCGAGGGCTAATTTTTTTTTACGTAGTAAAGAAATATGGTTTATTTTTATCTCTTTAGTGATGGAAAAAATCTTTTCCTAAAAATAAGAAAAATAAAAGCCATACCACTTGCGACCCCACTAAAAGCCAAAGGCAAAAAGAAAGAAGAAGATATATTCATCAGCCAACCGCTCAGAAATGCTCCTAATCCAATACCTATCTCTAAGGCAATATAGGTTGTCGCTATTGCTTTGCCCACAGATTGGGTTTCACACAGGTCAATTGTCCATGCAAAGAGCGTAGGCATACCCATTCCTAAACCTATACCATACAAACCTCCCGCCAACAAAAACTCCACAGGATTGTTAGCCGCACCCGTCCAAACCATTGAACCGAAGATAATTAGCGCAGATACTTTCAAAATCCCAATCCTACCATATCTATCCGAAGCTCGACCCGCCAAAAAACGAGTAAGCAGGGAAGCAGTAGTCATGCTTGCAAAAAACAAACCTTTGTTCTCTATTCCTAAACTTACACTTTTGTCAGGGGCAAGTGTAAGAGCCGTACCGTATGCTATCTCTATCAAAATCATAGCAATTGCCACAGGAAAAACCTTGCTTTCAACGATTTCGTGGCGTTGAATATTAAGTAAAGAAAAACGAAAGGCTTCTTTTGTTTTTAATGTTTCCTTCATATTATAAAATATCAATGCTGAAACAAAAGATAACAAAGAAGAAATATAAAACATAGCTTCCAGTCCGTATTCTTGGGCAATTGCACTCCCAATAACAGGAGCAATCGCATTGCCAATGCTTCCTGTTAGACTATGCAAACCAATCGCTTCGCCCCTTCGTGAAGCAGGAACAATATCGGCTAAATAGGCGGCTGTTCCAGTAGGGGTAAATCCCGTAGAAAAACCATGTACTAAGCGAAGGAGAAAAAAAGCCCAAATCGTACTAAGTATAGGATAAATCAAAGCACAAATTACACATACAACTACCCCCAAAACCATGACAGGTAATCTTCCTATCGTATCTGCTAACTTTCCACTGAAAGGACGCGAAAGTCCTGCGGTCAATGTAAAGAGAGAAATAATTAGCCCTTTGTACTCTGCTCCTCCTAATTTGGTCAAAAAATCAGGAAGTTCAGGAATAATCATATTGAAGCTAAGAAAAAAAAGGAATGAACTAAGGCTGAGAAGTCCAAATTGGGTAGTGTAAAACGTATCTTCTTTCAAAATATATCCTCCTAAAGATGTTGAATTAACCTTATTAGCGAGGCAAGTTAGTAAAAATAAACCTACTGTACTAAAATCTGTGCTTGGAAAAATAGTATTTTTGGTTAATACTGAGCGGCATACCTTTTGTTATTCCTTGGCAAGTCTTTCAATAAGTTGAAAGTCAAGCTCATGCTTAAAATAGGTAATATTTGGTAAAGGCAATGAGTTGGTCTGTTACCCGCTCAACACGTTTGCCGCTCCCCACCCAAAATTCGGTGGGCAGCATACGGTTTAAATCAAGCTACGCAAAGAGGAAATATTGTTTTGAAAAGCAAAGACTATTTTTTGAAAAAAGTCTTCAAAAAATAGCTTGGTGCTTCCTGCTTTTTTGTCTATATTTGCACCACTGTCTTTAAAAAAGTCAGTCAGTGGGGATAACAGAGTGGTGAAGATGGTGTCCATTTTGTAAGTTGTGGAAAACCCAAAATAAACGCTATTTTTACAACTCTCCAAGCCCCACAAAAA
>JALOMS010000703.1 GCA_025455345.1 Thermoflexibacter sp.
CTGACACCGTAAAAACAAAATCAAATTAATATCTTCAAATAGTTCTATAATATGCCTTTCCAAGCTATCATTATCGTTTTTTGCTTCATAACGAATTACAGTACAAACAGAATATTCTTTAAAGACTTGTAAATTAGCTAATTCATCAGGTAAATCAGTCCATATAGGCAACATTTGCCAAGGCATTTTGAGAGTTGGGTCTAATTCTTTCTTTTTTCTTTCTAATTGCCATTCTTGTAAACTACCCCATTTTTCTTTATTCCAAGCATTTGCATGGTTATTTACTATCCAATGCTGTTTATCATAGCGAAAGCAATAATTTCCTGATTTGATGATTACATAGTTAGAATAATTAAAAACAGATTTAAAGCCAATTCCCTTAAATCCTGTTTTTTTAGTTTGTGTGCCTTTTCTTCCATCTCCTGTACTGGAAAGACTTTCTATATCAACTTCTGAAAAAGCCTCTCCGTTATGTGCAACAATTAAGTAATCATGCAAGAAATGAATAGCAATTATTAAATTATTAGTGTTATTACTTGCATCATCAGCATTTTGTAATAACTCATAAATAAATCTTTTACTATCAGTATAAATATCTTTCGACAAAAGTTCCAAAGCATTAGATTGACTAATAGCCTGTTCAGGGTCATTATAATTTGCTCTTTTTTGTGAAAGATTATTTATAAATTGTTTGTTTTGCATTATTATCTTATCGTTAATGAATTAAAAATCAACTTTCTCACTATTTCCCCTTATAATACCTCGCTGTCATCCAAGCAATCGGCAGCCCCCACTGCAAACATCAAAATCACTACGCCAACGATTGCAGATGATAGATTGAAAGGGAGCAAAGTAGCTCCAATTATCTTAGGTCTGTTCTTAGTTGTTGTATCTGTTCTACGGATAAACCTGTAATATCTGCAATAGTTTCATTGTCAAATCCTTTACTAATGGCATTTTTAGCAATTTCCATTTCTCGTTCTTCTATGCTTAGTTTGATGACTTTGCGCCTACCTACCTCTATTTTTGCTTCTTCCCATTCTTCGGGGCTAATATTTTCATAACTCACGATTTCCGTTGCTCTTTTTACGCCCGCATTTTGAAAATTGAGATTCGGATTTTCAGGGTTATGAATACTCTCATACACCAAATCTAACCAATCACGATAGTTTTGTGGTGTATCTTCCCCCTTATAATTGGGATTGAGATAAATTAATTCGTGATTAAAAATTTTGCGTTCTATGACTTTGAGATTTTTAGGATTCAAAGAAGAAATCAATACTTCATCTCTGTAAAATTCCCTTGTTTTCTCATTAATTTTATAGGGCGCAGTCATCATCACGATGGTGTAAACCGTTTTTTCAACGCTGTAATCATCAGAACTTCTTTGTTGCTCCGTAATTGCTTGTAAATGATAATGTAGAAAGCGGTCAAAGTTATGGTCGTACTCTACCTTTTGAATTTCTACTACTATTCTTTTTTTACTGTCTTCTGCAAAAATATCGTATCCAAAGTGGACGCTGTTGAAGTTGATATTTCCTAACTTTGGTTGAAAAGCCTTTTCAGTTTCAATTTTGTCAGGTTCAACTTCAATTCCAATAATATCTTTGACAAAAGCCTTAAATACAATCCTATCAGTAAAGGCTTTTTTGAAAAAAACTTCATTATCTAAGCGTGCAAGTGTCATATTTTTCTTGATTTCGTATTTCTACAAAGATACAAAATTATTAATAGAAATTCCACTTCTTGTGGAAGTGGAATTTCTAAACATCTGTCTTAACCTAACTATTCTTAAAATCAGGCAGATACATCATTTTTCCTCCTTGCAAAGCAGACTCATGCGCCAAGATTCCTACACTTGTCCAATTCGCTGACTGCCAAGCATTTGGGAAAGGTTCTCTGTCTTCTACGATTGCCATTACGAATTCATGCGCTAAGTGCGGGTGCGAACCTCCATGCCCACTTCCTTGCATAAAGGAAAGGTGTTGGTTTTCTCCCAAGTCATACACGCCTTTGGTAGTAAACTGTTGGATTCCTTCGGGCAGAAGATGTGCATAATCAGGCACTTGTATTTTCTCAGGAATTTCGTGTTCAGGCTTTTTGGCGGTGTGCAGTACGTGGTCTTCGCCTTCTATCAGCGACCACTCAAAGGATTTTTTAGAGCCATAAACCTCAAAACTCTCTCTGTACTGACGAGCCACATCAAAAAGCGAGCGATAGACATAAGCCGATAAGTCGCTGTCTTTGAACTTGATATGTGCGCTTTCTATGGCAAAAGGAGAGTTGTAGTGTTTGATTAAATCTTCTCGGATAGTGCCTGAGCCAAAGCAAGAAACATATTCTGCTTCCAATTTGAGCAAGCCCGTAACAGGACCTACGCAGTGCGTAGCGTAGTGCATAGGCGGCAGTCCAGTCCAGTAGTCAGGCCAGCCGTCCATGTCTTGCTGATGACTTGCTTTGAGGAATTGGACTTTGCCGAGTTCACCTTTTTCATATAACTCCTTGACAAAGAGAAACTCACGGCTGTAAACCACCGTTTCCATCATCATGTATTTTTTGCCTGATTCCTTGCAGGCTTTCACAATTTCCATGCACTCCTCTACGGAAGTCGCCATCGGAACGGTACAAGCTACGTGTTTGCCTGCTTTGAGAGCTTTCAAACTCTGTTCAGCATGATTGTGGATAGGTGAATTGATATGAACTGCATCCACATTGGGGTCAGCAAGCAGTTCATCATAGTTGGAATAGCGTTTTTCTATGCCAAAAGCGTCCCCAATTTGGTTTAGCTTTTCCACATTGCGCTGACAGATTGCATACATATTGGTATGCGGATGTCGCTGATAAATA
>JALOMS010000105.1 GCA_025455345.1 Thermoflexibacter sp.
ATACGAGCAGATTAAGATTAATGAAAATTTGATTTTGGAAGTGGTTAGAAATAATATAGAACCCTTTATTATTCAAAACTATGATATGATAGAGTTTCGAGCTATCAACAAAGAGCCAATATTTAGCTATCAGTTTGCCAATCTTATCCAACAACTTATTTCTGACCTTTCCAATAATTTGACCTATTACAAAGAAGCTTTTGCAAAATGTGAAGAAATCAAAACAAGAGTAAAGCAATTGACCATCTAAAAAAGGTCGATTTTACTATTCCAAATATTTTCTGTATTTTCGTTTTTATTCACTAATACCAATAAACAACTATGCCGATTTATCATAAATTAGGAAAAATTCCTCAAAAAAGACACACTATTTTTGAGAAGCCCAGTGGTGGGTATTATTATGAACAATTGTTTGGTACAGAGGGATTTGTAGGGATGTCATCTTTGCTTTACCATCTCTACCGCCCAACAATGGTCAAAGAAATAATGACACCGTATAGTATTGAGCCAGAAATCGCTATTGAGAAAAATATCACCCCTCGTAAGATGTTAGGATTCAACATAGCGAGTAAGGAAGATTTTTTGGAGAGCCGTACACCCCTGATGTTGAACCATGATATTGTTATTGGGGTAGCCTCACCAAGACAGTCTATGAGTACATATTTTTATAAAAATGCAGATGCAGATGAATTGATTTTTATTCATAAAGGCTCTGGTAAGTTGCGGACTTTGGTAGGAACTATCTCTTTCGAGTATGGCGACTACTTATTGATTCCAAGAGGTATGATTTATCAAATAGCCTTTGATAGTGAGGATAATAGGATTCTTTATCTCGAATCGCGTTCGCCTATTTATACGCCCAAACGTTATCGGAATTGGTTTGGGCAATTATTAGAACACTCCCCTTTCTGCGAGAGAGATTACAAACTACCACAAGACTTAGAAACGCACGAAGAGAAAGGTGATTTTCTCATTAAAATCAAAAAACAGAATACCATTCATCAATTGGTTTATGCTACTCACCCTTTTGATGTCGTAGGTTGGGACGGTTATAATTTCCCTTATGGTTTTTCCATTCACAATTTTGAACCGATTACAGGCAGGGTGCACCAACCCCCCCCAGTACACCAAACCTTTGAAACAGACGCTTTTGTGGTCTGTTCGTTTTGTCCTCGTCTGTACGATTATCACCCCAAAGCCATTCCTGCTCCCTATAATCATAGCAATATAGACTCTGAAGAATTGCTCTACTATGTAGATGGAGATTTTATGAGCAGGAATGATATAGGACAAGGTCAGATGACCCTGCATCCTGGGGGAATTCCTCATGGACCTCATCCTGGGGCGATGGAGAGAAGTATAGGAAAGAGAGAAACCAATGAGTTAGCCGTAATGATAGATACATTCAGACCGCTCAAACTCACCACAGAAGCTATGCAGATAGACGATGGGAAATATTATAAATCTTGGTTAGAAAACTGGTAAGTTGGAAAAATTCATAAAAAATTATCTCATTTTTGTATTACATATTAAGATTCATTTATAAATTGCACTGATAATGATGTAAATTTAAAAAGAAAATTTAAAACTATGGAAGATAGATTTATTGAAATTGATGGACACAAATACCCTATCCAAGATGAGTATTTCCCATTGAGTTTGCAATCTCCTTTTATGTATGGAGATAATTCTTTGCAAGTCCAAAAATACCTAAACAGAGTATATGAAACCAAATTGACCGAACATGGTATTTACGGACACGCTACCGCAAAAGCTGTAAAAGATAATTTGGAAATCGAAGAAATTACAGAAGAGCGTTTTCAAGTCATCAAGAATTATCTGGAAACAGTAGCATAAAACGAATAGGTAAAAAATAAACTCATAAGCACAAAGCAGATGGGTTTATTTTTTTGCCTAAATATTTTGATTTTCTATTTTAAATAACGAAATTTACTGAATACTCTTTCTAAAAAATATAATGAAACAATTAAGTGCTTTAGCTCTATTGATACTTCTACTTCTTCCTCATAAAGGATAGAAAGCAGATAGCACTTTTAGCATATAATGCCTTTCTATACTTAAAAATAGAAAGGTTTTTTTTTACAAAAACAAACCAAATCTTACTAATGTCAATGTATTACAGTGAAAAGACAGTCGTATTTTACGATGGGAAGTTTGTAAAAGCAAAGCAAGTAAACTGTAGCCCCTTCGCCCAAACTATGCACTATGGGTATGGTATTTTCGAAGGATTGCGCTCTTACCAAACTTCAAACGGAGTAGCAGTTTTCAAGGCAAAAGCGCATTTTGAGCGAATGAAATATGCTGCCCAAAGACTATCTATCCCCTTGAACTATTCAGTACAAGATTTAGAAAATATTGCTTATGACCTTTTAGACCAAAACAATTTTAAGGATGCCTATATTCGTCCCTTACTCTTTTGTCCTGACAATATGCGGTTGTCCTCGAAGGGGGAGGCTATATTATTCATGGGTGCTTGGAAGTGGCCTCGTTATTTGGGAGATAATATTCTCTCTACGTGCATTTCCAGCATTGAACGACCTAACCCAAAGTCTTGCCCCATAGATGCTAAGATTAGTGGTTTGTACGTTAGCTCTATCATGGCAACCAATGAAGCACATAGTAAAAAATACGATGAAGCTATTATGCTTGACCAAAACGGAAATGTAGCACAGGCTCCTGGTGCTAATATTTTTTACGAAAAAGATGGCGAGCTGTTCACCCCAGCAACAGGACATATCTTAGCTGGTATTACACGCCAAGTCATTATGAATTTAGCAAAAGAAAAAGAAATTAAAGTAACAGAAAAGATGATTTCACCCCAAGAACTATTACAAGCGGATGCCGTGATGTTTACAGGTACAGCCGTAGAAGTAGCCTTGGTAGGGGCTATTGATGGTGTAAAGTTTAAGAAAAATATCAAACATAGCAAATGTGCAGAACTTGCTGATGCTTATGCAGATTTAGTACATAGTGCTTATGAGCCTGCTTATACGATTATCTAATAAATCCCAAATTATTGCTTATGTATTCTCCTTATTGTCCAACTAAGATTTCCCAACCCTATATTTCACGTATAGCGATTTGCCTATTATGGTGTCTGCTGACGGCTTGTAATGAAAATACAAATATCTCTCCTTCAAAGAGTTTTAATAAAATTTACAATGAATCTTCCTTTTCTGATTTCCAAGCCATAGACGTGGTACAGACCCAAGATGAAGGCTACATTATTTTAGGAACAATAGAAAATAGTTTTGCCGAACAGAATGATGTTCCCTATATATTAAGAATAGATAAAGAAGGCAATTATTTGTGGGATACAAAATTAGATAAACAATTAGAAGCATACATCAGCCCCATTCCCAACCTCAAAGCTAATCAAGGAAACTATCATTTTTTTTGTTTTAAAAAAGAAGGTTTAAAACCCGCATTGTTAAAAATCAATGATGAAAGCAAAAAAGTAGAAGAAGTAAGGGTATATGGACAAATGAGCGGAGACTTAGCTTATGTGTCTGATACTCAAGACAACGGAATGTTACTGACCTTATTATCAGAATCCTGTAATCCAGATAATGACCTCCAAACCAGAAATATTGAACTGTTTAAACTATCACCTACTTTTGATATTCAGTGGCGCAATTGTTATCCATACTCTATTTTTGTGCCGCGCGACCCTGTGAGCAGGCGCGTAAATTATAACTTTTTTATCAATGGAAATTTTAATGCGAGTGGGAGAGAGTATTTTTTTACTACCTTCTTAGGACAAGACAACTCTACGATTTTAATTTTTACCGACCATCAGGGCAAAGTACAAGGCGAAGCCAGACTTCCCTTTGTCATTAATTCTATGGCTCATATCAACAATAATCAATTTGCTATGACCTTTGTCAAGCAGAAAGACCTTAATATTATGTCCAATGCGGTATTCAACTTGAACTCACAGACCTCCCCCAATCTCATAGGAAGCACCTTCCATGAAATCAATTCCCAAGCACGAGCAATCACCAAAAAGATGACTCTGGCAAACAAAGAAGTTACAATTATCGCAAGCACTTTAGAAAATATCCCAATCCGTATTTATGCCTTTGATGCCAAAGTAACTACCACAGACCTACTAAGAGGTTCTTTGACCTTGGGACGCGGAAATCCATACGAAATCGCAGATGTGATTCCTTCCGCAGACGGTGGCTTAACAATCGTAGCAAATACGTTAGTAGGAGACCGTTTCAAGCGTATAGCCGTATTAAAAGTATCAGCAACAGATACCAACAATTTCGTAAATAGTTGTCTATCCACAGGAACTTGTAATGAATAATGATGCGCTAAACATAAAATTTTTCATACCTTGATAAGAAAATATATCCTCTATATCGTCCATTTGCTTTATTCTGCCTTGTTTGCTTGTAATGAATTATCACCAGGCAATGCCAAAAACTCACTCACTATTACGCCTGAAAAAGTCCTATTTTTAAATCAGTTAGATTTGTTGGACACCGAACAGACCATTAAAAGACAATTGGATAGTGCAAACATTACGAACCAAGACCTAATTGGATTTTGCCAGCTAAGCCTCGACATCGATAGGAAAACTACCCTAATCCAAATAGCACGCTCACACATACCTAATAATCTACAAGAAGAAAATCACGAATATTGGGCAGGAATTTTATACGATTTGAGAAGATTCATAGAAAATGTAAGCCTACTTAAGCAACCCCAAGACAAGATATTCATGGACGTAGGGTCTGGGAATGGAGAAAAGCTATATGTATCTCTTTGTCTGGGATTTGAGAAAGCAATCGGTATAGAGTATTCAAAAGATTTGGTACAAATCGCCCAAGAAAGCCTACAAGATTTTGAGCAAAATAAGCAAATTCATACCATTCATCAGGACGCATTCAAAGTTTCGGAAGAAGTTTATAAAAAAGCAGATTTCATTTATTTGTACTCCCCAATCAAAGACAATACAATGATGGCAAATTTGACCTTCCAAATCATGCAAAATATGAAAGATGGTGCAAAGCTCCTCGAAGTTCGCTTTGTCTATCGTGATGAATTAGTGAGAGTTAGTGGATTGCCTATTCCTCATTTGGCGGGTCTATTTGCTTTAAAAAAACACAACAATAAATTTTATTATGCGGAGTATGACCACTACCAAACAAAGTGGAAAATATTAGAATAATAAATAAGTTTTTTGTAGATTTGTGGTAAAAGTATAAAAAAGAATTACTTTCCTTGACAATTATTAAAAAAATAAATCATGCTTGAATTTTTTGATTTACTGATAGATACACAAAAAGAAAATAACTTCTTAAACGAGAAATACATCAAACTCAAAAATATATTAGATGCAGTAAGCAAGGATTTGACTAAGAATATTGGAATCCAATTCTCCAGTTTGTTTGCTCGTATTGCATTCCTTTCTAATCGCCACCAGCTCAACAAACGTATCGCTTGGCATTTGCAACAAATCAGAATCCTTAGCAATCAAATATTGCGGAAAAGCTACCAACCTTCACAAAGCGAATATGATAATGCTTTCAAATCTTTGGCAGAGAGCATCTCCAAGTGTTATCAAGTCAGTATGCCAAGCGAGCTTATTAGCTTATTGCCTATGACTGATTTTTTTGCTCCCCTGCCCAAAACAAACAATAAAATCATTGCCAAGGTAAGAGTAGAAGTTGTAGCAATAGATTGGAAAAATGAAATTTTATATTGCATTACCGAAAACAATGATTCTGAAGAAAAAATATCAGTAAAATACAATCTCTCTACGATAAATGATGAATTTACTTCATCTATCCAAAAAATATGGGAAGGAGCGCAACTCAACCTTTTAGAGGTTTTGATAGATGAGAATGGGACTTATATTCCTAAATATTTGATTTTAGAGCCTGATTATCTGATAGATGTTTCTGGAATTTCTGAGTGTTTTCAGATGAGAGGAACGCAACCCCTATCTTTTCTATTAAAAAAAATAGAAGCCCAAGAATTGACATTACCTCAACATCTTGGGAACTTAGCAAACTTTTTTCTTGACGAGGTATTGAACCAGACCGATGAAAATCCTGCTGATTTCAAAAATAGTTTTCTTAAAACTTTCCAATTGTACCCTATCGAATATACCTCATTGAAGGAAATAGAAGAAGATAGTGATTTTAAGACATTTATGAATAATGCGCTTGTACATTTTACCAATGTCAAACGCACAGTAGAGCAGGATTTCGTACTATACAGCATAAATAGAGAGAATTGTTACATAGAACCTTCTTTTTTTTCAGAAAGATATGGATTGCAAGGGCGATTAGATTTATTACACCAACGGAAAGATAGATTTGACATCATTGAATTAAAAAGTGGCAAATCAGTGCCTAATTCAGATATGTGGGCAAATCATCGCACGCAAACCCAACTTTATAGACTCATGTTGCAGTCTGTTTTTGAATCAGAACCTCGCCAAATCAACCCCGCTATTTTTTATTCTGCTGTAAATAACAATAATTTGCGGTTTAGCCCACCCTCTACTACCGAAGAGAAAAAGATATTGAATATCAGAAACTTAATCGTCGCCAATGAGTTTGCCTTAGCCATGGGCGAAAAAGAAGCCAGAAGGGTATTAGAACAATTACGGGAAAACGAATTCCAAAGCTCAAGTCCCTTTGCGCTCAAATCAGTAGTCCATATACAGAAAATATTGCAAGGAGCAAATATATTAGAAAAGAAATATTTTTTTGCTTTTATCAATTTTGTAGCCAAAGAGCATCAGTTAGCTAAAATTGGAGATTTGGAATATGGTCAAGGACTTTCCGCGCTTTGGGCAAAAAGTTTCGAGGAGAAAGCAAAAAACTTTGAAATATTATATGATTTGCAAATTATTGATAACCAGTCTTCTAATAATAATCCTTGCTTGATATTTAAGCGAACCAATCCTCAAAATGACTTTGTTAATTTCCGAGAAGGTGATATTGGAGTCTTGTATCCAAGAGATATGAATAGGGTAGAAGACCTACCTTCAGAAGACGAGCAGACATCTATTGAAATTACAGCCCTTCAAAATCAAATTTTTAAATGTGTCATAGAAAAAATAGAAAAAGAAATCATCATTATCCGCTTGCGTTTCAAACAAAAAAATCAATCATTCTTTGAAAAGTACAATTTTTGGGCAATAGAACATGATTTTTTAGAACACAGTTTTAATGCCATGTATAGAGGCTTATTTGGCTTTTTAGAATGTACATCTCAAGAGAAGAAAGAATTGATTTTGGGTCTAAAAGCACCTCAAACACAATCTCTTAACTTTGACTGGACAGAGTTGCAACAAACACTGAATACTGAAAGTGCAAAAATTGTTCAAAAAGCCTTGCAAGCACAAGATTACTTTCTTATCGTAGGACCGCCTGGCACTGGAAAGACCTCTCGTTTGTTAAAAACTCTGGTCAAAGAGCTTTACCATCAGACAGATAGTAATATTTTGCTAATCGCTTATACCAATCGTGCCGTAGATGAAATTTGTGAAGCCATTAGCGAACATCACCTTGGCAGTTTTATCAGAATAGGAAGCGAACTTTCTACCAAACAGGAACTTAGGGAAAATTTATTGGACAAAATTGCCTTAAAAGCTAAAAATCGTACAGAACTCAAAGATAAGATTCTGCAAACCAGAATTTTTGTAGGTACTCTTGCCTCTATTTCTGGGAAAAATGAATTGTTCAATTTAAAAAAATTCAATGTAGCTATCATAGATGAAGCCTCCCAAATTTTAGAACCTCAACTTATTGGTATATTGCATAAAGTAGAAAAGTTTATTTTGATTGGAGACCAAAAACAACTTCCTGCGATTGCCCAACAAGCCCCCGAACTATCTGTGGTAAAAGACCAAGAACTCCTCGATATGGGATTGATAAATCGCAGAAATTCTTATTTTGAAAGGTTGTTTTATCTCTGCCAAAAAAATCAATGGGAGTGGGCTTATGATATGCTTACGCATCAGGGGCGCATGCACGCTGAGATTATGGCTTTCGCCAATGAATTTTTTTACGAAGGTAAGCTCAAACTTATCCCTGCGGACTGGCAAATAGAAGCATTAGATTTGAAAGTAAAATCTATAAATTCCAATCAAGAAGGGACTTTTGAAAATAATTTAATCGGATTGTTAGCTACAAAACGCCTTTTATTCTTTCCTACTCCTATTTCTCATACGGATATTGATGAAAAAGTCAATGAGTTTGAAGCATTAAAAGTTATAGAAATTATACAAGCTATCAAGTTTTTATATGCAAGCAATGGAAAGGACTTTGTTCCAGAAAAGACAATTGGCGTAATAACTCCGTATCGCAATCAAATTGCTAAGATTCGTTATGAGTTAGAAAAAGCAAAAATTCCTGATTATGAGCGAATAACAATAGATACCGTAGAACGCTACCAAGGCAGTCAGAGAGATATTATTATTATTTCTTTCTGTGTAAATAATGCCTTGCAGTTAAGAAACTTGGTGTCTTTGGCTGATGATGGTATTACAGACAGAAAACTCAATGTTGCTATCACCAGAGCAAGACAACAAATGATATTTCTTGGAAATGCACATTTATTACGCAAAAACTACATTTACAATGCTTTAATTGAGTTTGTGAGAAATAAAACTAAAGCAGTAGTTTAAACTATTCAAATGACTAATTATCAAATATTTATATCTTAAAAAGAAATATAAAATTCCTGCTTACAGATTTCCCTATACATTGAATCTGAAGTGCATAATATCACCATCTTGGACTATATATTCTTTCCCTTCTATAGACAGCTTGCCCACCTCTCTACAAGCTGACTCCGTTTTATATTTTACATAATCAGCCAGTTTTATTACTTCTGCCTTGATAAAACCTCTCTCAAAATCAGAGTGAATGACACCTGCGGCTTGGGGAGCTTTCCAGCCTTTTTTGATTGTCCATGCTCTTACTTCTGTTACCCCTGCGGTAAAATAAGTAATAAGATTGAGTAAGGAATATGCGCCTCGTATGAGTTGGTTTAGCCCTGCTTCTTTGAGACCGTACTCGTCTAAAAACAATTGTTTTTCATCTTTGTCTGTAATTTCTGCGATTTGAGCCTCTAATGCGGCACAGATACGCAATACGCCTGCATTTTCTCCTGCTACAGCTTCTCTTAGTGCTTTGACGTGATGATTGTCCTCATGGAGATATTTTTCATCTACATTGGCTACATAAAGCATGGGCTTCATCGTTAGCAAAAATAAATCAGCTACAGCCTTTTTTTCTTCTTCTGAAATATTCAAACTCATTGCATTTTTGCCTTGATTGAGTATGTTTTTATACTCAAGCAAGACATTGAGTTCTTCTTTCATTTTTGCATCTCCAGACTTAGCCGCTCTCTCTACTTTTGCAATCTTTTTCTCTACTGACTCTAAGTCTTTTAGTTGTAATTCCATTTCTATGACCTCTTTGTCTGATACAGGATTGACTGCGCCAATAGAGCGCACTACATTGGGGTCATCAAAACAGCGTACTACATGGATAGTGGCATCTACTTCTCTAATATTGGTCAAAAAACCATTGCCTTTTCCCTCTCCTTTGCTTGCCCCTTTGACCAAACCTGCAATATCTACAAAATCTACAGTAGTGGCGACTATTTTCTGCGGATTAACGATATCTGCCAAAATTTGTAATCTATCATCTGGTACATCTACTATACCTACATTGGGGTCTATGGTCGCAAATTCGTAATTTGCCGCTACATTTTGAATATTTGTCAAAGCTGAAAACAAGGTTGATTTGCCCACATTAGGCAAACCTACAATTCCGCACTTCAAGCCCATTTTTTAATTATTTTTATCAATAAAATTTATTTTTTACAAAAGAAAATGGATTGTAATATTGTCTTACAATCCATTTTGAGTTATTGGGTGGGCCAGCATGGGATCGAACCATGGACCCCCTGATTATGAGTCAGGTGCTCTAACCGTCTGAGCTACAAGCCCGTATGTATCAGTAAGGCTTTACCTTTACATTTCGTTTGCAAAGTTAAGAAAAGATTATGAATTGTCCAAACAAAATTTATATCTTCCTAAATTAATCTCTTTGTTTCGTTGTTGCTTGGAGCTATGCCTTCATCAAGTCCGCAAGCACTTCAAATGTTTCTTTGGAGTGTGTAGGGAAATTGGCAATGCGGATTTGCATTTCTTTGTTTGCGCCATATCCGCTACCAACTGTGATGTGATGTTGCTTAAATTTATTAATAAAATAGGCGGCATTCTCTTTGATTATATCAGCAACAATGACTGTTTTTGACCTAAATTTCTCATTTTCAACAAAGGCTTTGAAAGTATCGCTTTGTTTGATAATATAATAGATGAGTCCAGCCTTGTAATTGATTTCTGTACGGATTGCTTGTATGCCTCTTCTATTCATGTCTTCACAAACCTTCCCCAACAAGTAAATTGCCAACATATTGGGCGTTTCGGGCGTTTCATTATTTTTGATGTTTTTGACTAAAGTCGTAAGACGGTGATAAGTTCCTGTAACCTTCCCTGCTTTTTCTAAAATGATTGCTTTTTCCAAACATTTTTCATTAAAAATCCAAACTCCTAATCCTGCGGGCAATCCAAAACATTTTTGTACAGAGAAGAATACTGAGTCAACCTTAGAAAAATCTAATTCGGGATACATTGTGAGTTAAGCAAATCAGCTCTGTTTCAGATGGGATATGTATTTCAGATATTTCAAAGCCCTTGCCTAATGCAACTTCATATTTTTGTGCATTTTTTTTCAATAAGACTGCTGTTTCATGGTATTTTTGAGAAAAACTCCCATTGACTAAGTGAAAAGAATGTTCTCCTACTAAGGATTGGATACTTCTTTCCCAAATTTCTGTTGCTGAGGCGGTAAAAACAATGTAATAATTTTCGGGAACACTCATTAACTCTCTTATTTGGCTAATGGTATGAGAGATGATTTGTTGGAAAGCCTTGCTTCTGTGAGAAATCGCACAAATATTCTCTTTCAAAGCTCGTTTGATGTGGTCTTCGACGGTAAAATAAAGTTGTGAAGGACCTGGTGTTAAAAAATTCATTTTGTTAAATCGTTAATGTGATTTTTTGCAAATATAAGTAATTATGAATGATTAGTTACAAATTAGAAATACTCATAAATCAATGATAATCAATATACTATACGATTTTATATTTGAAATAGTAGAAACTAATTGATAAAGCCTACTTAGGGTAGAATTAAGAATTAGCACTTGTAGGTGAATAGGTATATGAGAAAATGTTGTTATAAAAATAAGGATTCGACTATATCTCCTATTTTACTTACAGGTTTTATAGCAATTTGAAAACTTTGTAAATCAAGCCCTTTCGCATTAAACTTGGAAATATAAATGGTATTAAAACCTAATTTTTGTGCTTCTGCGATTCTATTCTCGATTCTGTTTACTGCGCGTATTTCTCCACCAAGCCCTACTTCTGCCGCAAAACAAAGCTGGTCGCTGATAGCAATGTCCTCCAAAGATGAAATAATAGATACACAAACGGCTAAGTCTATTGCTGGGTCTTCGACTTTGAACCCGCCCGCGATATTGAGAAATACGTCTTGCGCTCCCAAACGGTATCCTCCTCTTTTCTCTAATACCGCTAATAACATATTGAGGCGTTTGGCATCAAATCCTGTACTACTTCTCTGTGGAGTGCCATAAGTTGCGGCACTAACGAGAGATTGGACTTCTACTAACAACGGGCGATTTCCTTCTAAAGTAGTCCCAATGGTAATACCGCTTAACTCGCCTTCTCTTTGCGAAAGCAGTATTTCGGAAGGATTAGTAACTTCTCTCAAGCCCGAAGAGCGCATTTCGTAAATGCCTAATTCTGAAGTAGAACCAAAACGATTTTTGATGGTACGTAAGATACGATAGCTCAAATGTCTATCTCCCTCGAACTGTAAAACGGTATCTACCATGTGTTCTAATACTTTGGGTCCCGCTAATGTTCCTTCTTTGGTAATATGACCAATTAAAAATACAGGAGTACCGCTTTCCTTCGCATAACGTAAAAGCTCACCCGAACATTCGCGCACTTGAGATACACTACCTGCGGGCGATTCTATGGCTACTGTGGTCAGGGTTTGGATAGAGTCAATAATCACTAAATCAGGCTCTAATATTTCAATTTGCTTAAAAATATTTTGTGTATTTGTTTCTGTCAAAACATAACACCCTACTTCATTTTTCTCTATTTCTCCAAAAGATTGGGGAATCATCAAACGCTCTGCCCTCATTTTAATCTGTTGTTCACTTTCTTCTCCTGAAACATATAAGACCTTTGCCGTAGGCATACTCATGGCAATTTGCAACATTAAGGTTGATTTGCCTATGCCTGGCTCCCCCCCAATCAATATGAGCGAACCTTGTACTATTCCTCCCCCAAGTACTCTATTAAGCTCATTATCAGTGGTAATCATTCGATTTTGTTCTTGATAATCTATTTTGGTAATAATCTTAGGCTTGGCGGCTATTTGGAGAGAGCTACTATTGGCTTTCCAGCCCAGTTTCTCCTCTTTTTGGATAATTTCTTCTACAAAAGTATTCCAATTTTGGCAAGAAGGACATTTCCCCATCCACTTGGGGGATTGATAGCCACAGTGTTGGCAGAAATAAGAAGTTTTGACTTTCGCCATATCAATTTGAGTATATTATCGTTAATGGAGAAGTAAAATTACATAAAATAGTCTAAGGACTGCTATTTATTAGGATTTTAATCCTTCTAATACAATTCTCGCCTTATCTTTACCAATCAGAGCCTCGATTTCTTTGGGGTCTATTTCCAATATTTTTTTTACGGATTTGTATTTTTTCAAGAGTTTTTCGGTAGTTGCTTTTCCGATTCCATCTATTTCTTCCAATTTACTTATCAAGCTGTTTTTACTGCGTTGGTCTCGATGAAAAGTAATGGCAAATCTATGTGCCTCATCTCTAATACGTTGGATAAGTTTCAAAGACTCAGATTTTTTATGAATCATAATTGGTAACTCATCTTCGGGATAATATAACTCTTCCAAGCGTTTGGCAATACCAATAATGGGAATTTTACCGTACAAATTGAGCGTTTTTAGGGCTTCGCAAGCCGCACTTAACTGTCCCTTGCCTCCATCAATCACAATAAGCTGGGGGAGGTCTGCCGCTTCATTAAGAAGTCTTGTGTATCTACGTGTTACTATCTCGTGCATAGAAGCAAAATCATTAGGACCAGACACAGTTTTTATTTTGAAATGTCTATAATCTTTTTTTGAAGCTTTGCCATCTTTAAAGCAAACCATTGCGGCTACTGGATTAGTGCCTTGAATATTGGAATTATCAAAACACTCGATATGGTCTGGTCGCCTGATTAGATTTAAGTCTTTCTGTA
>JALOMS010000704.1 GCA_025455345.1 Thermoflexibacter sp.
ATAATAGTGTAGAGATAGCCAATGATGTTATCAAAAAACTACTTAAAGAAGGGTTATTTAATATCATGACGAGTGATGATATAATAAGGAAGCAACCTCTCTTAATTGAAGTATTCAAAACAATAAAAGATGCAGATGCTTACTTATTATTTGTTGATTATTCTTTACTAACTTTTACTGGTTACTTATTTGATGAGATAATTGATAATGTAGAGGAACAAGTGAGAAAATATAATAAGAAATGTGTTTTATTATTGATAGATAAAAACATCTTTTCTAAGCAGCAATCTTCTTCACTCGAAGAAGAAAATATAGCTAAATTGAAAAAAATGGCAAATAATATTAATATTCTGCAAATGAATTTAGAAGGCGATTTAGAAGAAAAATTATCATTAATAATTAATACCATTCAATCTTGAAAGTAAGGAAATCCTGAAAAATTAAGTTATAATCTCATCTTTCTATGCGACCATATAAGCTACTTCACCACCGAAGAAGGCAATAAGGCAATGACAGAAGCAGTGAGTAGGGCGAAGTTTTTGTAGAAATTCTTAAAAAGCATTAATTTGTTTTAATATGTCCCAAACACCACAGCAGTTTATAGAAAATCTTTATAAAGAGATTTCTTCACCTCACAAGAATAAAGACTTAGGAAAAGTCTAAATAAAGATACTAACTGACTATCAAATACTTAAATATTAAAAAGATTTCCTGATTCTCCAATTTAGTATAAATTCTCAAATTTTAATGCAGAAACCCTATCTGAAACAAAAATAGTCGTAAGATTATACTTTTTTTGCAGGTACACCAAATACGGTTTCGCCCTCATTTACATTCTGCATGACTAAAGAACCTGCCCCAACTCTGGCATTTTTGCCTATGGTGATACCTGCGATGATAGTTGCACCCGCTCCTATAAATGCGCCATCTCCTATTTTAGCTCCTGCACAGATGACTGCGCCTGCACCGACTTGGACAAAATCACCCACCTCTACCTCGTATTCTATGACTGATTTGGAGTTAAATAAACAATGATTCCCTATTTTAGAAAAAGTATTGACCAATACGCCAGAAGCAAAAAGATTAATGAATCGCATTAATAGGCATGACTTTATAAGTATCTATCAATGTCTTTACCAAACTCTTTTTGAGGCGATTATCATCTGTAGCAACAAATGCCTCACAAGTTTTTCCTAATATCTTCAGAAACTTCTCATCTTCGGTACTACCCATGACCTGTACCGTATCTATCTCTGTACCATGCAATTGCTTATTATCATCTAAAAAACAATAGACTTCTATGTGATTGGTTTTGAATATTTCTAAGGCTACTTTTCCTAAGCCACTTGCGCCAAATATGATGACAGGATTTTCCATGAATGCTATTAATTATGAAGTTGATTGCTAAATATCATTTTTTCACAAAGGTCTTTGATTCCTCTTTTATTTGCAATATATGTTGCTATCTTTCTTTTTTAAAAATGAGTATTTCCAATGGTTTATATTTTATTTTTAGAGTAAGTAAGCTAATACTTATGTCTTTTTTGTCATAATTTCAAACCCTTACTCCTACTACTGTAATATCATCTCTTTGTGGTGTATTTTTTTGATAATCAGACAAAAATTGAGTTAATTTTTCTTTTTGAATAGCCATTGGTAAGTCCATATTTTCTCTAAGGATACGTTGGAATCTTTCTATCCCCAATCGTTCTCTTCTCCAATTAGCGGCATCTATGAATCCATCTGTTGTTAGATAAATTCTATCCCCATCACTGATATCAAATACCTCATTATCAAAGGTTATTTTTTCCTTGAAGTGTATCCCACCTATACTTTTGCGATTGCCTCTGACTCTGATAAGTTCCCCTTGGGTTTGAATGAATAAAATGCTCTTTGCTCCCGAAAATGTCAGTTTAAGTTGAAAATCCTCATTGCGCTCAAACCTACAAAGTCCTATGTCCATGCCATCGGAATTATTGGTTTCATCTTGCTTAAGTACCTCTCTAATGCCTTTGTGTAATAGTTCTAAAATCATAGCGGGGTCAGTATATCGCTTGATATTGATAATTTCATTAAGTAAAGTATTACCAATCATAGACATAAAAGCACCCGGCACTCCATGTCCCGTACAATCTACTAAAGCTAAAAAAGTATAATCTAACTGGCTACACCAATAAAAATCACCCGAAACAATATCCTTTGGCTCGTAAATAATAAAATGCTCACTAAAAATACTATCCATAAAACGGTTAGAGGGTAATATTGCGTATTGCATTTTCTTGGCATACTCTAAACTATTGGTGAGTTTTTTATGTATTTTAATAAAATTTACAGCATTTTCGTGTAATGCTTGTTGGGACATCTCTAAAGCATTATTCATAGCCTCCAACTCACTCACTCTTTTTTTAAGAGAGAATTTTTGAAAAAGTGTTAAAAAAGAATGGGACAGAGAGGGGTGAAGCATTATCAGATTTTCTTTGTATGGAGAAAGAGAAGAGGAAAATATCAAAAAAAAGCCTTTCAAATCATTTTCTTCATAAAATGGAAGATACAAGCCTTCCAACAAATTCAAGTCATTTGTAATCAAAGAATTAATAAATTTACTCTGAATAGGTAATTCAAACAGATAAGCATTTTTCTTAGACCACCATTGATAGATTTCATCATTCTTGTAATATATTTTATTAGCTATAAGGCTTTCATCTTTAGCGTATTCTATTGTGCAATATTCCTTCTTGTGATTGATAGTCAATAGGAAAATAGTGGAGTTAGGTATGTAATTAGTTAAAAAAGAAGAAACTTGATGACCCATAGTAGCATAATCAAGATAGTCTTGATAAATCATGGATTGGAGATAGTTCGCAAGTAGTTGGTCTTTGGATAGCATTTTATAGTTTGGTTAAAAATTATGAAATTTACTAAAATATCGTTTGCAATTTTTCTTTGGTCAACGGCTTACTAATGAAGCCTTTGACCAAGGGGTCATTGTTAGCCTTCTCTATATCGCGTCCAGCAATAGAAGAAGTAAGAATATATATATCTGGTCTATTATTAAATTTTTGAATAATTCCCCTTATACTGTCTAAAAACTCCCACCCTATTTTTTCTTCTGGAAAACGGAGGTCTAAAAATATCAAATCAGGACATTCCTCACTTTGAGGACACTGTTCTAAAAAGCTATATCCCTGTGCCTGTGAAGAAAAACTTTGTACTTTTTTTGCCAAAGAGGTATTCAAAATGATATTTTCACAAATCAAGTTGTTAGTAACATCATCATCAATGATAATTGCAAATGCAAAAGATTTCATAAAAAATAATATTATTGGAAAGTGTAGTGCTAAATATTAGCAAATATACAAGCTACTAATGAAAAACCTGTATATTTTATCAAGCAAATAGAGATATTTTGTCCGTCTAAATTTTAGTGCGTATTTTTAGGCGATATTTGATAAAATACACTAAATATTTGATTTTATAACTTTATGCACTTCGCTCAAATCGTAGGTTTAGAAGAAATCAAAAAGACTCTTATCCAATCCGTACAGCGCAACCACGTGGCTCATGCTCAGCTATTTCTGGGGCGCGAAGGTAGTGCAAACTTAGCATTGGCAATAGCCTATGCTACTTTTTTAAATTGCGAAAATAAAACACCAGAAAGCGAGGACGCTTGTGGCACTTGCCCGTCTTGTTATAAATTTAATCGATTGATACACCCCGATTTGCATTTTATATTTCCTACTGCTACTACCAAGCAAATTACCAAAAGAGATGAGGCTATTAGTCAGGCT
>JALOMS010000705.1 GCA_025455345.1 Thermoflexibacter sp.
AGGAGTTTTTTTCCACAAGCCTGAAGGAGCATCTTTTTTTTCAGTGGTAGGCGTAGTAATATTTTTACTTTGCCTCTTGAACCAACTCATACTATCCATCTTATTATTCTGTTTTTATTACCTATACTAAGCCAATCATTAGGGCTGTTGTCGATTTGGTCGTAAATTTCGTTCATTTCTTTATAACTTCAGCATTTTCTTGCTTTTTTTCTTTATTTAGTTTTGTGAATAGAATACGAAACTAATACTCTCTAAAAAATATATCATTCTGCACTGTCTATTGGAAAAAGCAAAAAAGGCTTGCAAGTTCAACTATACTTGCAAGCCTTTGATTTATCATTAGATTATTTGTTAATCTGCTAATATTGATTCTGCCAAAATGACAACTTTATTTTTTAAAACTTCTATTACGCCTGAATCAATTTTGAAAAAATGTCTTCCACCTTTTTCAGTAACTCTGACTGTGCCTGTACCCAAAGCACTAAAAACATAGTTTTTTCTTAATTATAAATTATAAATTAGGAATCAGGAATGAAAAACAACTGATAATTCATCATTCATCATTCACCATTCACCATTCGAAGAATTATTTATTCGCTTCTGCCATGAGTTTTTCACCTTTGGCTACTGCCTGCTCGATAGTACCTACTAAGTTAAAAGCGGCTTCTGGCAAATAGTCAAACTCACCGTCCATAATCATATTGAAACCTTTGATAGTGTCATTGATATTTACCAATTCCCCTTTCAAACCTGTGAATTGCTCGGCAACGTGGAAAGGTTGGGACAGGAATCTTTGTACGCGTCTTGCTCTGTGTACAACCATTTTGTCTTCCTCAGAAAGCTCGTCCATACCAAGAATAGCGATAATATCTTGCAACTCTTTATATCTTTGTAGCGTTTCTTTTACTCTTTGTGCGGTATTATAGTGCAAATCTCCTACGATTTCTGCACTTAAGATACGAGAGGTCGAGTCTAAAGGATCTACGGCAGGATAGATACCTAATTCCGCAATCTTTCTTGACAATACAGTAGTCGCATCCAAGTGGGCAAATGTCGTCGCTGGCGCAGGGTCAGTCAAGTCATCGGCAGGCACGTAGATAGCTTGTACGGAGGTGATAGAGCCTCTCTTTGTAGAAGTAATGCGCTCTTGCATTGCTCCCATTTCAGTAGCCAATGTAGGTTGGTAACCTACCGCAGATGGCATACGACCCAACAAGGCAGATACTTCAGAACCTGCTTGGGTGAAACGGAAGATGTTGTCTATGAAGAAAAGAATATCTTTGCCTTTGCCTTCGCCTTCGCCATCTCTAAAGTATTCTGCTACTGTCAAACCTGTCAAGGCTACTCTTGCTCTTGCGCCCGGTGGCTCATTCATCTGTCCAAATACCATTGTCAAGTTAGAACCTTTCAACTCCTCTAATTTTACAGATTCTAAGTCCCAACGACCCTTTTCCATAGCGTGTTTGAAGTCATCTCCGTATTTGATAATACCTGCTTCTATCATCTCACGCATAAGGTCATTTCCTTCACGAGTACGTTCTCCTACTCCTGCAAATACTGATAAACCAGAATATGCTTTGGCAATATTGTTAATCAACTCTTGGATAAGTACGGTTTTGCCTACTCCTGCACCACCAAACAAACCAATTTTACCACCCTTCAGATATGGCTCTATAAGGTCGATTACTTTGATACCTGTATAAAGCACTTCTGCTTTAGTAGAAAGGTCTTCGAACCTTGGAGCTGGTCTATGAATAGGATAGCTTATTTTTACTTGAGGCTTAGGGAGTCCATCTATTGGTGCGCCTACTACGTTGAACAAACGACCTCTGATTTCTTCACCAATAGGTACAGCAATAGGTTGTCCTGTATCTACTACGTCCATGCCTCTCAACAAACCTTCTGTGCCTTCCATTGCGATAGTACGCACACGGTCTTCGCCAAGATGTTGCTGACATTCTAATACGACTTCTTGACCGCTTTCTTTTTTTACAACTAAAGCATCCAATATTTTAGGCAATTTGGAACCCTCAGCTTCGAAACTAACATCGACGACGGGACCGATTACCTGTGTGATTTTACCAATATTTGCCATATTATATGATAAAGTGTTGCTAACAGAATAAATTTAAAATTCTTCTTTAAAAAAATTTGCACAAAAGTAAATGATGAATCTCTTTTATGCAATTTATTGTAAATAAAACTTTTTTTAAAGTTAAAATCTCTACATTTTTGTAAAAAATAATCAAATAAGTAGCTTAAAGTCATACAAAAAATTAAATAGATTGGAGCAGTATCTTAGTCAAATTACCCATAGTCTTATCTACATTTTGCCTGAAATAGGCTTATTGGTGCTTTTCTTTTTGCTTTTATTGATTGACCTTTTCTGGAAAAAATCCTCCTTACTGTTTTATGTGTTGCTATTTGGATTGGTGATAGAAATAGCCTTGATATATTTTACTCCTTTACAAACAAATTTGTTCCTAAACGTCATAAGTGCTGATGCCTTTGCCAAAGTCTTCAAATACATTTTTTCTATTACTTCTATTTTGGTTTTACTGATTTTGAAGCAGTCCAAGAGAGATATTAAAATTGTAGAACAGTCAGGAGAAACATTTGGTATTTTGGCATTAATCATTTTGGGAATGAATCTCTTAGCAATGTCCCAACATCTTTTATTGATGTTTTTGAGCTTAGAAATAGTTTCCATAGGAAGTTATGTACTTACTGTATTAAGTTTTGAGCGCAAGTCAGTGGAAATTAGTATGAAATATGTGCTTTTTGGGATTTTTTCAAGTGCTATTATGCTTTATGGAATGTCTTTACTTTATGGACTTTCAGGGAGTTTGCAGTTAGCAACGATTGCCCAACTCGCTCAGGCAAATCATTTGACATTTCCGCTTATGCTTGCCTTTGGGCTTTCTATTGCGGGCTTCTTGTTCAAAATTTCTGCTTCTCCGTTTCATATTTGGACTCCAGATGTTTACGAAGGCGCACCTACGAGTATAGTTGCCTTTTTTTCTACAGTCAGCAAGGCGGCGGGCTTGGCTGTAATATGCCGTTTTGCTATGAGTTTAAGTGGATTAGAAATATATAATTTATTGGTTGTCAT
>JALOMS010000106.1 GCA_025455345.1 Thermoflexibacter sp.
TAATTATATTGAAAAATAACCTAAGCCAAGTGCTTGACTTTCAACTTATTGAAAGACTTGCCAAGGAATAACAAATCTTATGCCGCTCAGTATTGATATCTGACGGCTAAACTTTCTGGGGCATATTTGATTAGAGCAAGGAGTAGGTGTTCTTCTCTTACTTCTCTCATTCCAAAAGCACGAGCAATAATGAAACTTTGTGCAAAAATTTTAACAAAGGAGGGGATATCGCTTGCCCTTTCCTGATTTGCTTCTTTTCTTCTCTTAAATAGTATTTTAAAATCTTTCATATCATTTTCTTGATAAATTTTTTTGCAGAATCATAATCTAATTTGTCGTTGAGGATATTTGTATGCAGTGTAGCTAAAAACATACAAGAAAGATTTATTTCATTGATTTCTAATATCTTCGCCTCTAAATAACCTACTTTTAATACCTTTTCGTATTCTCTGGAAAGAGAGGCTAAAGACTTGGGAAATATAAAACTCCACCACTTCTTTTGGGCAGTTTGCTGGGACAGAGGGACTTTCTGTTTGGCTATATCTTCCAAGTAGCTTATCCATGTTTCTTTGGGCATCACCGTTTCCATGTATTTTACAGCGGCATCATTAGGAGCAATTTTGAGCAAGGCAAGGATAAAATGCTCACAATGAATAGTTTTATCGCCCAGAGTAATAGCTATTTCTTTGCTTTCTACAATTGCATTTTTTATTTGTTCTGTAAATTGGAATCTCATAGTCTTAGGTATTCAAATTTTATCAACAAGATAATCATTTATTTTGAGATTTTTGGCATTTTATAGTAAATTTTGGTAAGTTTAAAATTCCTCATTTCCCTTGCTCAATACCCTTTCCGTGATGTAAGAAGCGTATTTGTTTGCATAAAGGGTGCTGATGTCCACGTCTTAAAAGAGGGTAGGCGAAAGACTACTAATAAAATCCTTCATTGAACATTTGTTGAAAACCTATCACCTGAAAATTTTAATCTAACTGCTTAATAATTAAAGAAATATAGAAATTAAGCCTCTTCAAAAACTACTTTCTCGTAGATTTCTTCAAGTAAAATTTCGCAGTTGCCAATTTGGAGTTGGGTATCACTTTCGGTATATTCGGTAGAGAGCCATGATTTTTCACTCACACGCTCATGTATTTCTACGTATTTTTGTTTTTGGGAAATCAAAATGTATTGCTTTAAGCCTTTTATTTTCTTGTAACAAGTCATTTTACTGCCTCTGTCTTCATTTTCAGTGGAATCAGAAAGCACTTCTATCACCACCGCAGGGTTGGTTTCTGCGTCCATATTTTTGCTGTAAGTAAACTTCTCAGATTCGCAAACTATCACAATATCAGGGTAAAATACTTTGCCACACTCCTCCACATATACCATGCGACTGCTCGTCATTACCTTACAGTTGCCTTTGCGGAGGCAGATAAAGAGTAACCCCATGAGATTGCTTACGATTGTATTATGCCGCTCGCTTGCATAGCCCATTGCTACGATTTCTCCATTGTGATATTCGTGCTTTTCTTCTGCAAAATACTCATAATCAAAATATTCCGCCAATGAGTATTTCTTTGGATTTGCATTTTCATCTACAAAAGAAGTATTACTTTCTATGCCTTCTATATATTCCATAAGGATTGATTTTTGAAATAGCAAGTTACACTTTTTTCTTGGAATTTTTGGGTACTATGATATTTTTTGTGCTAAAAACAAGGAAAAATCAGGAGACTTAAAGACAAAAATAGATAAAATACTTTACCATATCTATTTTAAAAGATGAGAATTAAGCATTGAAAAAATACCTAAGTAATTCAATTTTCCCAAGCGTTCTTTGAAGTTAATTGCTTATATTTGTATATTCACGTCAGAAATAGGTCTTATGACATAGATAAAATATACATCAAAGTGCCGTCCAGTCGCAGAAAAGAAAGAAAAGTTAGAAGTATTAAAGAAAGTTGGAAGAAGTATGGGCAGAATAAAATAATGCGTTTTTTGATGTAATCTTAATTATCTTAGCAATCCACAAAACTCAAAAATATATATAAATATGAAAAAAACAATTTACAAACTATTAATTATAAGCATTTTAGGAATCTTAAGTAGCTTTCCTGCCTTTGCCCAAGTTGCTATTGAGGTTACTTTTCCCGAAGACCGAAGTAAAACTGCCTTAGATGGGCGTTTGTTACTTTTTATTGCGACTAACAACCAATCAGAGCCGCGTTTTCAGGTAGCAGATGAGGTAAAAACGGCTCAGGTATTTGGGGTAGATGCGGAAAATTGGAAGCCTAACCAAGCCATGAAAGTAGATGCTACTGCCTTTGGCTATCCAATCCGAAGTTTGAGCAATCTTCCTCAAGGAAAATATTATGTACAAGCTCTTTTGCACAAGTATGAAACTTTCAAACGTTCAGATGGGCATACCGTCAAACTTCCAATGGATAGAGGCGAAGGACAAAATTTTCGTACTGCTCCTGGGAATATTTACAGCGAGGTGATGGAGGTAGAAATCAATCCTACCTCTACAAAGGTTATCAAACTTTCGCTTACTAAAGAAAATCCACCAATTACACCTCCCAAAGACACCAAATACATTAAGCATATTAGGATTAAAAGCGAAAAATTGTCTAAATTTTGGGGGCGAGATATGTATTTGGGGGCGAATATTTTATTACCTCATGGATTTGAGGAGCATCCAGAGGCGCGTTATCCGCTTATGATTTATCACGGACACTTTCCCGCAGACTTTGGTGGTTTCAGAGAAACTCCTCCAGACCCAAATATGAAAGCAGATGATTACAGCGAGCGATTTAAGATTTATGGATATGGCAAAATAGCACAAGAAGAAGCCTATAATTTTTATAAAATGTGGACAAGCAAAGATTTTCCGCGTTTTATTGTCATTGAAATCCAGCATGCTAATCCTTTTTATGATGATTCTTATGCGGTAAATTCGGCGAATGTGGGTCCTTATGGAGATGCGATTACTTACGAACTTATCCCCCATATCGAGAAACAATTCAGGGGAATAGGACAAGGCTGGGCGCGCTTTACTTATGGTGGCTCCACAGGTGGTTGGGAGGCATTGGCAGTACAAGTTTTCTATCCAGATGAGTACAATGGCTGTTTTGCGGCTTGTCCTGACCCCATAGATTTCCGAGCTTACACAGTAGTCGATATTTACAAAGATAAAAATGCTTATTACCAAGAAGGTTCTTTCAAAAAAGTACCTCGTCCTGGCAAGCGTGATTATTTGGGGCATGTTGCTTGTACCTTAGAAGATATGAATATGAGGGAATTAGCTCTGGGAACTAAATCTCGTTCTGGAGACCAATGGGACATTTGGCAGGCAGTATATTCGCCTATGGGGGCAGATGGTTATCCTAAACCTATTTGGGACAAACTCACTGGAGAAATAGATAAGAATGTGGCAGAGTATTGGCGAGAAAATTATGATTTGGGCTATATTCTAAAAAGAGATTGGGACAAAATAGGGAAAAAGTTAGAGGGGAAGATACACATTTATTGTGGTGATATGGATAATTATTACTTAAACAATGCGGTTTATTTGGTGGAAGATTTCCTCAAATCTACCAAAAATCCTTTCTATGGTGGCGAAGTAACGTATGGGGATAGAGCAGAACACTGCTGGAATGGAGACCCTAATCTTCCTAACTATATTACGCGCTTGCGCTACAATTTCATGTATGTCCCTAAAATTTTGGACAGAATCCAAAAAAGCGCGCCTGCTGGAGCAGATTTGAAAAGTTGGAGATATTAAGACGGTAGATTAAGTATGCTATCCAAATTCAGTCGTTTAGAACGTTAAAAATGTGTGAATTAAGTAGGCTTTATTAGTTATTTTATACTATTTAAAACACAAAATTTTATATAATGTGCTAATTGTAAGCGTTTTATATTTATAATTTTATAACTCATAACTTACAACTCATAACTCATAATTACTCATGTCTATTTATAAGAAAATTGGATTTTTTAGTGCATTTATTATCCCTTCTTTGGTGATTGGGGGGTATTACATGGGAGGCATCTGGAATTTCATTACTGTTATCTTTGTTTTTGTGTGTATCCCCATCATTGATGCGTTAGTAGGTAAAGATGGTGAAAATGTAGAAGATAATGTTTTACCTATTATAGCGGAAGAATTTTACTACCGATTTGTTTTATATATCTGGGTCTATATGCAGTTTGCTTTTTTGATTTGGGGGTGTAGTATAATAGCCAACCAAAATATGACAATCTTAGAATATGTTGGCTTTATGATGGGCTTCCCTTTGGTAACGGGTGGTGTTGGGATTACGGTAGCCCATGAATTGGGGCATAAAAAATCTACCTTGGAGCGATTCTATGCCAAATCGCTTTTGATGACTACCTGCTATATGCACTTCTATATAGAACACAATCGCGGACATCACGTACACGTAGGCACGCCCAAAGACCCCGCTACAAGCCGCAAAGGAGAACATTTTTATTCTTTTTGGATAAGAACAGTCCGAGATAGTTACTTGAGTGCGTGGCGATTGGAATTTGAACGTATGCAAAAAAAAGGGCTTGCCAAATTTAGTTTGCAAAATGACATGATTTGGTTTACATTAGCTCCTATGTTACTTTGTACTTTACTAACCATGATTTTCAGCTTTTACAAAGGGCAGGTAATTTGGGATATTCCTCTGTTTTTCTTTATACAAAGCATACTTGGTTTTTCTTTGTTAGAAGCAGTGAATTACATAGAGCATTATGGCATTTTGAGAAAAGAGATTGCGCCTAATAAGTATGAGAAAGTGAATACTTTACACTCATGGAATGCCAATCAATTGATTAGTAACTTTTTCCTTTTCCAACTTCAAAGACACTCCGACCATCATGCCTTTGCACATAAGCGATACCAAGTACTCAAGCACATAGAGGAAAGCCCACAACTTCCTGCAGGTTATCCTTCTATGATACTGATGGCATTGGTGCCGCCTTTGTGGTTTAAGGTCATGGACAGAAAATTGGAAGATTGGGAAAAGGCAAGGCAAATAGCAATGGTTTAATCTATTTATCGGAATAACTGCTTTAGGCTTTCTTTGAGAATATCACCCATGCTATTAGCGCGCAAAAATTTGACATTGTTATAGTGTTGGGCTAATTCCTCTCGCAGATTGATAACATTATTGGTGGGTGCAATTTCATCAGGCATCATTGCACCCATAATATCTCTAAGCAGGTAGCGCGAAGCTCTTAAGCGATTGGCTATCAATGATCTTTCTTCTAATTGATACTGCCTTACGCTTTCGTATGTAAGGACTTCGAAACCTATTTTGAGCAGGGGGTTGTTTTGTTTAAAATATTGAGGAAGATATACATTTTTCCTTCCTTCATAAGACTGTTGGTCAAAGTCTATTGCTCGAATGCGATAGTGCATTTCCTCAAAATCTGGAGTAATATCTACCACAAAATTGCTGGAGTGCATATCGCCAAGCAATCTCACAAAACATCTTTCATTGAATTTGATAAACTCTTTTGCCAATCTAATCTTATTTACTTCTTCGAGGAGATTGTATTTGATGAATTGGTCTCCCGGAATACCTATGATGTGTTCTTCTATCAATGTGTCTTTATGTACTAAGTATCTTACTCTGTTAGGAGACATAATATCTTCTATCTCAAGACCATACACGCGCGAAGCGTCAGCAATCTTTACATAAAAATAGTCAAAATTATCATTAATCTTATTGACAATTCTTACCCTGAATGGGCGAGTGTTCCCATAAGTGCAAATATCTATTCTATCTACCATGAGATGGTCTATGACGGACATATTCCCATCAATTTTGAGCAGGGCATAGATTTTTTTCAAACTCCCAAAAATGTATTCTTGGTCGCTTTGTGAATAATATACACTCAACCAAAGTGTATCATCTCCATATCTATCATACAGCGTGGTAGCACCTATGTATCTACACAAATCTTGGTATTGTAAAGGTATAGCGATTTCCTTGCTGTATTTGTGTAGAAAACGGCGTAACTTTTCGCTAATGCGATAAGGAACTTTTTTCTTACTGATAAGTGCCACGTAGTAAAAAATTATTTTTTAAAAAGCCTATCTAATTGGTACAATTACTTTAGTTTTATCCCATTCCAGACTCATATCTGCTCCGCTTTCGGCTTCTTGAAAAGAGATAGTAAATTTTTCTAAAACGTCTGTACGCGGTACGACGGGTACATCTACTCGCAATACATCATTTTCTTTTTTGTAGTTAAATGCGCCCCACATACCCAATTCATTGTTAAAAATAATCGTCCATTTGTCTTGGTTAGGAATAGAAAACAAAGCATATCTTCCTGCTTTCAAAGCACTTCCTGCGATGGTTACATCTTTGCTAAATTCTATTTCTGTAGCCTCATTTGCTCCTGTGCGCCATACTTCGCCATAAGGCTCTAATCCACCAAAAATTTCACGTCCTTTTTTAGAAGGTTGGCAATAATCCACATGCACCTTCAGACCATTCTTATCAAAATCAGCATCAACTTCTGGGCTATGTGATTTGGTATATAAACGGAATCCATAGCCACCAGCCAATACTATTACAATAATACTTGTGATAATAATGAGAATTTTTTTCATAAATTTTGTTATTTAGTAAATTGAATTATAAAGATATAATTAATTTTAGAATTGATTCTGAAATTACCCTCAATACAAATGTAATCTTTTCTGCTTCTTTTTGAAAAAAACTATGCGAGAACTTTGGCTTGAAGTCGTACAGACTGGTCTAAATCCCGAATTAGCTCCTGCGGAGGCTCAGAAAATTCGTTTACTCAACGGCATCTCCTTTGTAGGTTCTCTTGTATTTGGTTTGTATTTGCCTGTTTTTTTTGTTTTACAAATTCAGTTTTCTGTGTTTACTACCTTGGTGGGTTGTTTGGTTTCTCTTTTTCCTATTTATCTCAATCATTTAGGCAAATATGTACTGGCTCGTTTCTTTTTTTGTATTGCGATTAGCACTTATCTGGCGGTCATAGGTATTCTATTTGGCAAAGAGGTAGGTATGGAACATTCTTTATTTGCTTTAGGAGTTACCCCTCTGATTTTTTTTAGAAAAAGAAGATTTGTATTTGGGCTTATTCTTTTTACTGTATTGTTATTTGCGCTGGTAGAGCTGAGTTTTTATCATTTCAATCCTGTTTTCAGACATCCTGTTTTTGATTATTTTTATGTGGCTAACGTACTGATTACATTCCTTTTACTTTTTGTTACGGTCAATGGATTCAAGTTTGAACATGAGAACTATGAAAAAGTAATAGAAAAGAAAAATGAAAATATTACAGATAGCCTTAAATATGCCCAAAGAATACAAAAAGCAATTTTAGGGAATGAAGAAGAGATACTATGCAATTTTAGAGAAGGATTTATCTTTTTCCAGCCCAAGGATATTGTCAGTGGAGATTTTTTTTGGTTTTCCCAACTATTTTTTAATACTGAAGAAAAATCTTCGCTTAGGATTCTCATTGCGGCAGACTGCACGGGGCATGGCGTACCGGGTGCATTTATGACCGTGATGGGTAATGCGCTCTTAGACGAAATCATTAATGAAAAATGCATCACTGCGCCCAGTCAGATTTTACACGAATTGGACAAAAAAGTAATTGCCACTTTACAAAAACAAAACTTTAATCAAAGTGATGGCATGGACATGGTGATTTTGGTAATAGAAGAAAAAGACGACAGAACAAAATGGGTGCATTGGGCAGGTGCCAAAAATCCACTCTATTACATTAGAAATAAGCAATTACATGAAATCAAAGGAGATAAGTTTCCTATTGGAGGCAATCCACTCAAGTATCCCAAAGTATTTAATACCCATACGCTTCAGTTAGAACAAGATGATATTTTTTACCTGTTTTCGGACGGATTCCAAGACCAGTTTGGTGGACAAGAAAATAAAAAATACATGGTAAAACGATTCAGAAGTTTTCTGGCAGATATTAGCATTCTTCCTATGACAGAACAGAGAGAAAAAATAGCACAAGAATTTGCTAATTGGAAAGGAAAACACGAACAGACTGATGATGTATTGGTAATGGGTATCAAAGCATAGCTTTCATACTGCAACCTTTGGCGTTAGTCTATGCTTCAGTTTATCTATCAATACTGCACCTACGATGATAAGTCCAATGATGATTTCTTGCACATAATTAGGTACGCCCAACATATTACACCCATTCCTCAAAACAGCCATCATTAACGCTCCTATCAAGGAACCTAATGCGCTACCCTCTCCCCCGCTCAGAGAACCACCACCTATCACTACCGCCGCAATGATGTCAAGTTCCATTCCACTCGCCGCAGTAGGGTCGCCTACAGTCAAATTGCTAAATTGCATAATAGCGGCTATGCCTGTAAAAACACCACTAATCATGTAAATCAATACTTTATATTTACTAATATTAATCCCACAAAGGCGAGCGGTATGCTCATTAGACCCAATAGCAAAGATATATCTTCCTAAAATAGTGTATTTCAGTAAGATAGAAAGTAAGGCAACTAAAATAAACATTACCCACACCGAAGACCCCAATACCAACCATTCTGATTCAGGCTCTACCAGCATCATACTCGTAAGTGGATTGGTAGGAGAGGCTACAGTTTGCTCATTTGCCAGCCATTTGGCGACTCCCCTTGCTACCTGCATCATACCCAGAGTAACAATGAAAGGGACGATATTGAATTTAGAAATAACCAAGCTCGTAATAATCCCACACACCATACAAGCAAGGATGCTTGCCAAAGAAGCAAAAAATGCCGCACTACCACTTACCTCCCCATCTAAGCTAAACATTGTCAGTATTTTTGCTATCACGACCGTTCCTAATGCTATCTGTGAGCCTACACTCAAATCTATACCCCCAGATACAATGACCATCGTTGCGCCCATTGCCGCTATCCCGACTATTACCGTTTGAGTAAAAATGGTTTTGATATTAAAAAAAGAATAAAAAGCAGGTGGACATACGATTACGAAAAGTAAAAAAACAAATAGTAAACCAAAATATGGGCTAAATCTGAAAAGTATCTGCTTGATATTCATGTTAGTAAAGTTAGTGTAATAAAATTAACAGACAAATTCAGTATTTTGAATGATAAATGCAAACCCTCTCAAACAAAATTTTTAAGTCATATTTGGAAAATAGATATACTGTATATGTCTAATATTTTGCCTTATCTGTCGATTAATCTACAAAAATCATTAATGGTTTTACATTTAATGCCAAAAAAACTATATCTTTGAATGCCTACAACGAAACCTTATCAAACATTTTACCCTTTGTGGAGTTTCCATATTTAAAATATTTTTCATAATCCAATGAGTCTTTCATCTGTCAGTATTCAACGACCTGTTTTTACAATCGTATTAAATATAGTCATCATTATTTTTGGCTATATCGGATTTAATTTTTTGGGAGTAAGAGAATATCCCAGTATAGAATCTCCAGTCATTACTGTAAATACACGTTATGTAGGAGCAAACGCAGAGATTATCGAATCCCAAATTACAGAGCCTTTGGAAGAGGCTATTAATGGGATTGCGGGAGTTACCAGTATTACATCTACCAGTCGAGACGGTTCAAGCAGTATTTCTGTGGAGTTTACTTTAGAAGTAGATTTGGAAACGGCGGCTAATGACGTAAGAGACAAAGTATCAGGAGCATTGGATAGATTACCTCCAGAGGCTGACCCGCCAAGAGTTGCTAAAGCAGACATAGATGGGGGAACTATCATCGTCTTAAATGCAAAGAGCGCGAAGAGGTCTTTACTTGAGCTAAATGCTATCGGCGAATCTCTTATCAAAGAACGCCTCCAAACTATACCTGGGGTAAGTGAGGTACAGATTTGGGGAGAAAAAAAATATGCGATGCGCTTAGAAATAGACTTAGCAAAACTTGCCGCTTATCAGATTACTCCTCTGGAGGTGAGGACAGCCCTTACAAGAGAAAATGTAGAGCTTCCAAGTGGTCGCATAGAAGGACAGCAAACAGAGCTAAGTGTAAAAACAATGGGTCGCCTTACAAGCATTGAAGAGTTTAATAATTTGGTAATCAAGCAGGAAGGCGATAGATTAGTCCGTTTTAAGGATATTGGTCAGGTAAGATTAGCCCCTGAAAATGAGCGTACCTTATTCAGAAGAGATGGAGTTACCATGATTGGTTTTGCTATATCAGCCCAACCGGGTTCTAACCATATAGATATTTCTAACAATTTTTATAAAAGATTAGAACAAATCAAAAAAGATATTCCCAATGACATAGAGCTACTTATCGGCTTTGACAATACCAAGTATATTCGCTCCTCTATTTCTGAAGTAGAAGAGACTATTTTTGTTGCTTTTGGTTTGGTGGTGATGATTATTTTCTTGTTTTTAAGAGATTGGCGAACCACAATTATTCCTGTATTAGCAATTCCGATTTCTTTGATAGGCGCGTTTTTTATCATGTACGTAGCTGGTTTTTCTGTAAATGTTTTGACCTTGTTGGGAATAGTATTGGCGATTGGCTTGGTAGTAGATGACGCTATCGTTGTATTAGAAAATATTTATACAAAAATAGAAGAAGGCATGAAGCCTATGGAAGCGGCTTACAAAGGATGCCTGTAATTTTCTTACAAGGTATTACAGGACGACTATTCAAAGAGTTCGGCGTAGTCGTAGCAGGCTCGGTGATTATTTCAGCTTTTGTTGCATTGACTTTGACGGTGATGCTCTCTTCTAAACTATTGAAACATAGAGAAAAACATAATTGGTTTTATAATGTTACAGAGCCATTTTTTGTGAGCCTCAATAAACTTTATCGCAATTCTTTGTACGGATTTATGAAAATGCGATGGCTTGCATTTCCTCTATTAGGTTTTGCTATTTATGTTATTTACTTGATATTCAATTTATTGCCTTCGGAATTAGCTCCTTTGGAAGACCGCTCAGGGTTAAGGATTATGATGACTGCTCCAGAAGGGACTACTTTTGAAGCGATGGACGAGTTTATGCTCAAAGCTGGAGAATTTACTAATAAGAATGTTGCTGAAAATGAAAGGGAAGCGATTATTACAATTACCTCTCCTCCTTTTGGTGGGGGAGCTGTCAATACGGGATTTGTAAGATTGATTTTAAAACCTGCCGATGCGCGCCTACGTTCCCAACAGCAAATCGCCGATACGCTTTCTAAAATGATGCGCCAAATGAGCGAAGCAAGGACTATCGTGATACAAGAGCCAACAATTGGTGGACGTAGAAGTGGGCAACCAGTGCAATATGTCCTCCAAACGACTACTTTGGACAGACTTATCAAGATTATTCCCGCTTTTATGTCAGAGGTAAACCAACACCCTGACTTGTCTGCGGCAGATGTAAACTTGAAATTTACAAAGCCTGAGATTCGCATAGAGATTGATAGAGAGAAAGCAAGTAATTTGGGGGTTTCGGTAGCAGATGTGGCTCAAACACTCCAATTAGGCTTTGCGGGGCAAAGATTTGGCTATTTTATGATGAACGGGAAGCAATACCAAGTAATCGGCGAAATGAAAAAAGAAGATAGAAGTAAGCCTTTGGATTTGAAGTCTTTATATGTCAAAAATCGTTCAGGAAAATTGATACAATTAGATAATTTGGTAACATTGAGAGAAAGTAGTAGCCCTCCTTCTTTGACACGTTATAATCGTTTTGTTTCTGCTACTATCTCCGCTAACCCTGCTACGGGCAAGACAATAGGACAAGGACTAAAAGCCATGGACGAAATCGCTAAAAATGTGAGAGAAAAAACAGGTGAAAACTTTACGACAGCCTTGGCGGGACAGTCTAAAGAGTTTGTAGAAAGTTCGTCAAGTTTGGCATTTGCTTTTATACTTGCTTTGACTTTGATTTATTTAGTATTAGCCGCACAATTTGAAAGCTTTAGAGACCCATTTATCATCATGCTTACTGTACCATTGGCATTGGCGGGTGCTTTATTTTCGCTTTGGTACACGAATCAAACAATGAATATTTTTAGTCAAATCGGTATGATTATGCTCATTGGTTTAGTAACCAAGAATGCAATTTTGATAGTTGAGTTTGCTAACCAACGCAAAGAGCAAGGCTTAAGCAAGCTCGAAGCAGTCAAGGAAGCGGCTATTTCGCGTTTCCGTCCGATTTTGATGACTACGCTCTCTACTATTTTAGGAATTCTTCCTATTGCTTTGTCTTTAGGAGCTGGTTCTGAAAGTAGGGTAGGCATGGGTATCGCAGTAGTAGGAGGCATGGTACTTGCCACAGGACTAACGCTTTATATGATTCCTGCTATTTATTCTTATCTTTCTACTGAATACAAACCTGCGCCTAATTTTGATAAGATAGAAAAGTCAGAAGAAATCAAAAAAGAAGAAGAAGAAGTTTTGGTTGCCTAATATATTATGAAAAAACACATTCCAAATGCACTTACTTGTGGTAATTTATTATGTGGATTTGTAGGGATTACCTTCTGTTTTGAGTGGTCACTTTCTATGGCGGCATATTGTATCTTATTAGCCGTTGTTTTTGATTTTTTTGATGGCTTTGTAGCAAGAGCATTGAAAGTGTCCAGTCCGATAGGTAAGGAGTTAGACTC
>JALOMS010000706.1 GCA_025455345.1 Thermoflexibacter sp.
ACATCACCTATTATTTTAGTTACTTGTGCGACTATTTCAACATCTGCATCTTTTAAGAAAGGCAGTAAAGATTTTGTATAATCAATATTTTGTCGGGCAAATTGTCCTATGCCCCAGATGGCATGTACTCGCGCTAATTGGTGTTCTTTCTGCTCAACCATGCTTAGTAAAATCTTAAAACCCTTTTCACCACGTTTTACCAACTCAAATTGAGCTTTTTTCCTTACTCTCATGTCTTGATGCTTCAGAAGTTGGCTTAACTCTACTTCGGTATTTTTACTAAAATCAGCACTAAGCAACTTTTTAGTTTCTTGGCGTATTGATGAGTTTTTGTCATTTGTAACATCTAATTTCCATATTCTTCCTTTATTCTTTGTTCCCCATCCATCAACCCAATCAGAAAAATACAATGCTCCATCAATGCCGAAATCCATTCCCGTAGGTAATAAGCCTTTTACTACTTCTTTGGTTTGCTCTAACTCAAAAGACGCTCCTTTGGGTTTTAAGGTAAAAGCATGAATAGGGGAGTTAGTAGGCGAGCCTCTAAACTCAGCTACAAAAAAATGATTGTACCATTGTTTTCCCAAAGCTGTACCCGGATTGTAAGCCATACCAGTAGGTCCATTCACATAATTGGTAATTGGTGGGAGTATGTAGGCGGCTTGTCCTTCCCAGTAGGGTATGTGCAATTTTTCATCTATCCAAACCTTATAAGTATTATTTTGTTCATCAGTGTATTTACCATATTGCCAGTTGGTACGCCAACCACTATCTGAGCCATCAATCAAATGCACTAAACGTTCTCTTTCTCCAGAATGGTCGCCATCATTGTCTTCTGTGATTAGATTTCCATACTGGTCAAAAACAAATTCATGGGTATTACGCAAGCCAGAAGCAAAAACTTCAAAGTTACTGCCATCAAGTTCGGAGCGAACAATTACGCCTTCATTGGGATATTCCCATTTATTGCCTTGCTTGTCAATGACATTCATGCCTATATCCCCAATTCCCCACCAAAGTCTGCCATCTGGACCTATTGTAATACCAGACATGCCATGACCACTGAATCCAATGTGTATCGCATATCCATGGCTGATAGATGTTTTTGTGTCTGCTATACCATCTTTATTGTTGTCTTTAGTTCGCCAGAGGTCAGGACCCACAGAGATAAAAACTTCACCATCATGCACTTTCACTCCATTGGCAACATCTGTTATTTCCTCATGAAAGTCCTCTATATAAAGCTGACTTCTATCGGCAATACCATCTCCAGACTTGTCTTGAATAAACCAAACTCTCTCTTTTTCTACTGTCAAATCTCTCCAATCTCGTACTCCGTCATTGTTTAAATCCTTAAGTACCCTTTTACTTTCTTCACTATCTTTAGTAAATGTTTCTCTTAAGAATTTGCGCCTATCTTCTACCGTTTGAAAAGACACAGAGGCTGTAATCCAATTGCGATGCCCGCGAATATCAAATTCCGAATTATTTTGTCTGGTTGCTTGCGTATAATAAACCGTCCCGTCTGTATCTATACTAATAGCTATTGGGTCTTGTACCAGAGTATCAGAAGCCCAAAGTACTAAATCCAAGCTATCGGCAAGTTCGACATTAGCTTCTTGTTTGATTTTGTGAGAAAGTTCTGCCGCAAGTTCCCCTGTTAGTTCTACTATTTTAGTGGTATAACCCACTTTAGTTTCTGTATCTTTCTGATTACTTGCCTGATTGTTGCAAGAAAGATAGAAAATACCCAAACATAAGAATAATATTAACCAAAAATAAGATTTCATTTTCATTAATTTAGATAGGTAATATTTGATTTAAAATATTTATTATCAAGACTTTATATTAATATTTGTTTAATTCCATTATTTTTTTCTTAGAACAAATACCCAATCTTCATTCATATCTTTAGGATACTGCCATGCCCCATTTTCAGAAGACTTGCAATCAGGGAGTTGTGTTTTTTCTCCTGTACGTGGATTAATCATTTCTACTGAAAACACCATATCCCTTGGCAAAACTACTCTGCACCGTGGTAAGCGGCTGTAAACTAAGTATTGTTTTCCTTCTTCTGCCATGCAAAGATTACCGTAATTTACTACTTGATTGAAGGGTTTTAGATTCCAATATTGGAGACTCTCAAAAATGTCTTTCATAATTTTATAGTAGTTCAGCATAGTCATTTTGCTATTACCTCTTCCATTAATCCAGCCTCCACCAGTATCTTCGCCTGCACCCGTGCCAAATTCAGCCGTCTCTCCCGTCGTTTGATAGCTCCCTGTCATACAAATTTCCCATGCTAACTGACTTCGGTTCAAGCCATTGCGGGCATTAGGAAGTTTTGTTGCTGTAGCTCCACAACCCCACACGGAATAATGCCCTTCATACCCATATTCTTCATTAATTTGTGGTAAAATCCGTCCTGATTCTACCTGAAGTTTTTTGCAGTTCATCATAAACTCGTAGCCCCCGCACTCGTCCCAAGATTGGTACATGACTATATCTACCCATGGTGAATTGCGAAAAGGGAAATCCGAACTACCATGCACAGAAATCAGATGTTTTACAGGGTCAATACTTTTGAGATAACTTCCCATTTTCTCTCCCCACTCGATGGTACGAAATAAATGATATTCGTTTGCGATATCCCACATAATATTTTCATAAGCCGCATAACGAGCGGTAGCATAGCGATAGTACATCATTTCGTCTTCATTACCCATATTTGCCTTTTTGAAGGGGTCGCAACCATGGTCAAGTCCATCTACATAAAAAATAATGGAGATAATAATTCCTTTCTCTCTTGCTTTTGCGACTACCCTGTCC
>JALOMS010000107.1 GCA_025455345.1 Thermoflexibacter sp.
AAGCCAAATAGCTTTGCTTCTGGATATTTTTCTCTGGATAGATTAAAAGCAACTTCCTTAATGCGCGTAGCCAAACCTGCTTTGCGAAACTCAGGATTCACTATCAAGCCTGAATTGGCAACATATTTCGCATGACTCCACGTTTCTATATAGCAGAAACCCGCCCAAACGCCGTCTTCGCGCAGGGCTATAATTGCCTTGCCTTCGCGCATTTTTTGTCGGATATATTCTGGGTCGCGCTTGGCGATGCCTGTGCCGCGCTTGCGTGCAGAGTCTTCCATTTCTGCACATATAGTTTCAGCATAATGAGTGTCTTCTTCTGTGGCAACCTGAACGATAAATTCCATTTTTACTCTGAAAAGGTTTAAAATTTCCCGTTAAAATTAGACTTAAAAACTGTAAAGTGAAATAGTTTGAAATGAATAAGAGCGTATATACTGAATTCCTCATTAAATTAAGACTGACTAAAAGCAAAGAAGTGAAAACGCTCTTAATATATGCTAATATACGATGAATGAAAAAAATATAAAGTCCACGACCTATCAGGGTCGCCTATTAAAATACCTACGCAAAGATTGCTTAGAACGCAAGGGTGGTATTATATGAAAAGGGTTATAGTTTTTTGAAAAGGATTTCATTGATATATTTAAAACATGGCAAAGTTAATGCTTAAATTTTTATTTTTTTCTAAATTTTATGATTTTTTACCATAAAAATATCCTATTTCTATTCCTTTGTCTAATGACATTATTTCTGTTTGTCTAAAGTAATAAAGACCAAAAGAGAAAAAGGACAGATTTATTACTAATATCTAAAAATTGACTAATTTGCCACTTTATTTAGCTATTGATAATAAAACATTGAGGAATATTTAATATTCATTAACATTACTTTAATCACTATAACAGATTGAATATCAAACAAAATGAATTCTTACGGTAAAATATTTAGAATTACTACTTTTGGAGAATCTCATGGAACAGCAGTGGGTGTTGTCATTGATGGTTGTCCTTCAGGTTTGGTGATTGATATGGATTTTGTGCAGGCAGAGCTTGACCGTCGCCGCCCAGGTCAGTCCAAAATCACAACACAAAGACAAGAAGGAGATAAAATAGAAGTTCTTTCTGGCATTTTTGAAGGTAAAACACAAGGTGTTCCTATTACTTTGGCTGTTTGGAATGAAGACCAAAGGAGCAAAGATTATTCTCACATTGCCGACAAATTCCGACCTTCTCATGCGGATTATACCTATCAAATGAAATACGGCACTCGCGATTATAGGGGTGGAGGCAGAAGCTCTGCACGAGAAACCTTAGCAAGAGTGGCTGCTGGAGCGATAGCTAAGCAATTTTTAGCTACTTTGGGGGTAAGAATTACCGCCTATGTTTCTCAAGTAGGTGATATCCAACTTGGCGAAGACTACTCTGAGTTTGACTTTAATGAAATAGAAAATAACATTGTAAGGTGTCCCTTACCAACAGTAGCCGAGCAGATGATTAGACTCATAGACGAAACGCGCAAAAATAGAGATACCATTGGGGGAGTGGTTACTTGTATTATAGAAGGTACTCCTGTGGGGTTGGGCGAACCTGTCTTTGACAAGTTACACGCCGAGCTTGGCAAAGCGATGTTGAGCATTAATGCGGTCAAAGGTTTTGAGTATGGAAGTGGTTTCAACGGTGTAAAAATGTATGGTTCTCAGCACAATGACATTTTTTATACGACGGAAGATGGCATAGTAAAGACAAAAACGAATTATTCAGGCGGTATTCAAGGAGGCATCTCTAATGGTGAGGATATTTATTTCCGAGTTGCTTTCAAACCCGTAGCAACTATTATGCAAGACCAAGAAAGTATAAATACAGAAGGAGAAATAGTTACAGTGTCTGGCAAAGGAAGACATGACCCTTGTGTAGTGCCAAGAGCTGTTCCTATTGTAGAAGCAATGGCGGCTTTGGTATTGGCAGATTTTTATTTGAGAAATAAAGTAGTCAAAGAACAAAAAGGATAGGATAAGTAGTAAAAATAGATAAATAGAACAAAAATAGGCAAGTAAAAAAGGTAAACGCAAAGACTCATAGTCTGGGTTTTAATGCCTCTGCGTTTCCTTACTATTGCATCCACCTAAAAACTTGGTACAAAGCTAAAAGGTTTTGCTGAAATATCCATGCAAAACAGATTAAAAAGAAATTAGAAGTTTTATGATGTTTTGTAATCAAGCATTTTATTGCTCCTATTAGCTATTAGTAAGCTGATAATTCACCTCTAACCAACCTCCGCTGTTTTTTCCTTTATTAGGTTTTACGCTCAAATGGAGAAACTTTCGCAAGAGCAAAATGTTGATTTTTAGTATTTTTAATAAACTTATCTTTTTAATAATGAGGATTTTTTGGATAGCTTTATTAAGTGAAATCCTATATTTGTATTGAATTGATATTTTTTAAGTATTGATAAATTTATTTCACTAAAACTAAACCTCTATAAAAACATGGACAAAAGAAATTTTATCAAAACTTTGGCATTAGGAGCAACTTATGGTATGCTTACCCCTTCATTATCAATGGCTGGGATAGAAGAAAATAGAAAAAAGTTAAAGAATATTGGGCTTATTTTTAATACAATTGGTGCAGAATTAAAGAAAGATGTGCCTAAAACTTTGGAAAAGGTAGCAAAAATAGGCTACAAAGAGGTGGAGTTTAGCAAAGTGAATGGCTACAAAGCGAGTGAAATCAAGAAAATATTAGACGATTTGGACTTGCGAGCAGTGGCAGGCGGCGGCGTGATAAAGCAGTTTGTTGAAGATGAGTTTTATCAGATGGTAGAAGAAGCTAACCTGTTGGGAAAGAAATATTTAGTATGTTATTGGGAGTGGTTAGACAGTGGAGAAAATAAATCTTTGGATGATTTTAAGAAAGTTGCTAACCAATTTAATCTGCTCGGAGAAAAGTGCAAAAAAGAAGGATTGCAATTTGCTTTCCACAACCATGACAAAGAGTTTAAAATCACCGAAGGGCGCGTACCGTATGAAGTCATCTTGGAAAATATTAATCCTGAGTTAGTTACTATGGAGTTGGATTTGTATTGGGCAACGAAAGGTGGTGCAAACCCTGCTACCTACTTAGAAAAATACCCTTCCTATTTTTCTTTGTTTCACGTAAAAGACATGGACAAAACTGAAAACAAAGACATGGCTTGTGTAGGGCAGGGAAGGATAGATTTCAAAGAAATTTTTTCCAAAGCCACCCATGTAAAGCACTTCATTGTGGAGCATGACAAACCCGCAAATCCGATGGAGTGCATCGCACAAAGCTACGATTTTTTGAAGAAGGTCAGATTTTGAACAGAAAGTAGTCTAAAATATAAAAATAGGTGTAACCATAAAAATGAAAGGCAAACTTCTTTGCTCATGCTGTTTTTTTGCGTAATTTTAAATTATTCTTCTATATTATGTCAGAAACGCTCCCACTCAACGACCTCGATTCTTTTTATAAGAGTTTCATCAAGCGCGACAAGCTCACGCGTGAGGATTTAGACGCACGCATTACGCTCCCACCTATCACCAAGTTTTTTCGTATTCACCGCACCGAGTACGCTATTAGAGTGGTAGGGCAGGAGCTACCTCCCAATCGCTATAATTTTTATTTTCTAAGCATAGTCCGCACAGGGTCAGCCACCAAAACGGACGGACTCAATACCTACCAAATCCGCCCACATACGCTTTGGAGTACACCTATGGGGCAAATCCACTCCGCCAAAGACTGGACGGCAGACGCTACGGGCTATTACCTTTCTTTCAGCCCTGACTTCATAGAATCAGAGCCTACTTTACTGCGTTTGGTGGCGCAAAGTGCTTTTTTTCAGTTCAATACGCCACATCATATTTATCTTTCAGAAGCAGAATCGGACTTGATATATGCGATTTTTCAGAAAATAGAAGCGGAGTTTAGCCTGAACGATGAGGCAAGTGATGACCTTATTCGCCTCTATATCACCGAAATTCTATTGCTTGCCGAGCGATTTCGCACGCACACGCACGCAGAAACAGGCACAAGCCTTACCGTTACCCAAACCCTCACTGATAAGTTTAAAAGTTTGGTAGAAAAATACTTTATCAAAGAGAAGGGGATTCCTTTTTATGCGGACGAGCTTGCCGTTCACCCCAACTACCTTAGCAACGTCATCAAAGCTGAAACTGGCATGACCGCAGGGGACTTGATTCGGGAGCGGATAGTCCAAGAGGCGAAATATTTGCTCTATCAGTCCAACTTTTCAGTGAAAGAAGTTGCCTATTATTTGCAATTTGAAGACGCTTCTAACTTCTCCAAATTTTTCAAAAAGCATACTTCACTAAGCCCACAAGAGTACCAAGCAAAATATCAATCTTTGAAAAATACCTGAAAGTATTAGCTATTTACCATTCATTTTTTTATCACCTTAGAAATTTACCTTACGTTCTTAAAACCTCACCTTTACGGGCGTGTGTTTTTGTGCGAACTTTGTATCGTTCAAATTGAACAACTCGATAATACCAAAACGAGTACATTGTTTCACTAAAATAAATTAAAAAACACATGAAAACGCTTGTAAAATTCATCTTTGTCATCACTCTTTTCATAGGTACACTTTCTCTTGCTTCTTGCAACAGAAGCGAGGACATCACGCCTGACACAAACCGCAATCGTGTAGAATCAGATACTTGCAGAAGAAATTAAAAAATAAAGGAAGAGCCATCTTCTCATTCCCTTTTCTTCTGAAAGAAAATTTTATCCCCTTCTCAACAGGAGAGGGGGCAAGGGGGTGAGGCAAAAAAATCATTAAAAAAAATCATTCATCAAAAAAATAAACCATTAAAAATCATGAAAAATTCAATTAAGTTTTTGTCAATCATTGCCTTAGCAACTATATTCTCATTGTCATCTTGCTCTCAAAGCCAAGAAGAAATTGCGCCACAAGCCGCACAAAATAGCAACAATGCAAATATTACTTTAAATACCGCAGAGTTTGGTGTGGTGCAAAACTTCATCAATGCCATCAATGCCAACGACCGCAATGCAGTTGCGCCACTGCTTGCCGCCAATGCGGGTTATGCGTACAGCCTCACAGGTGCGCTAAACACAGGCGAGCGTTTTCGCAGTTGGTTGGAAAGTGATTTGTTTGCGCCAAGAGCGGTGATTCAAATGGAAACAGTTACACAAAACGGCAATGTAGTGAGGATTCAAGGGCGTTGGGGTCGCAACGGCAATGCTACCAATCGTGCAGATTATTACTTTACAGTAGAAAACGGCTTAATTACCGCTTGGAGATTGGTATAACATGAAAACGTCAAGAATAGAAAACGTAATTGTGGAGTTTTTCAGAGGGATAGACGACAAAAAATGGGAGCTAAGTGCCAACAATCTCATGGAAAAGGTGCAAGTGAACTATGCCATAGACCATTTGGGCGTACCCGCTTTGCTCACGGCTGAAAAACTCCTCTCCTCTTGGCGCAAAAGTTTGAGTGGATTTCAGTTTACACAACACCAACTTGCCAATTTTCAGATAGAGGAGCAAACATTAGAGGCAAAAGTGCAATGTTATGGGACAATTACGCACTATTTGCCACACAGCAAGGGAAACACATGGCGCGTGGTAGGCAACTACGAATTTCAGCTATTCAAAGACTTGGAAGAGTGGAAGATAGAAGCGATTACTTTCTTTTTTAAATACCAAGATGGGAATTTGGAGTTGCCCAAAGTAAGTAGTTACAGTAGTCAGTAAACAGTTACCAATTATCAGTTACCAATTAAGTAACTATGCAAATTAAATCGTTCTTTCGCCCCTATCTAAATCTTTCCCCTCTGGGGAAAGACTTGCTGTAAATCTGTATTTTAGCTCCCTTCTCCTTCGGGGGCGCAGTGCAACTGAAGGGCTGGGGTTGGGGCAGTTATTTTTGCACAATTACTTATCAGTGAACATCAATTAAATATATTCATTATTAGTAATTGGTCATTAGTCATTAGTCATTAAAAATTAGTCATTCATAATCAGTCATTAACATCAATAATACAATGAAATACAAACAATTAGGAAATTCAGGTTTAATCGTTTCAGAACTCACTTTCGGCTGTATGCTTTTTGGCGAAGGTGACTATTACGGTATGAAATATACCATCAATCAAGCAAAGGCAAATGATTTGGTGGCAGAAAGCATAGAGAAAGGCATTAACATCTTTGATACGGCAGATATGTATAACAATGGCGTAAGTGAGGAAATTTTGGGCAAAGCCTTGGGCAATCGCAGAAAAGAGGTACTCATTTCCACCAAAACCTCGTTCAGGGCTGGAAATCAGGCTTTTAATGCAGGAATCAACTACAAACACATCGTAGAGCAGGTGCAGGGCAGTTTGCAGAGATTAGGCACTGATTATATAGATGTGCTTTTGCTCCACAATGACGACCCTATTACACCCATTGACGAAACTTTGCGGGCAATAGAGCAGATACAACAGCGCGGCATGGTGCGCTACGCAGGGATTTCTAACTTTTCAGCTTGGAAAACGGCAACCATGCTCCAACGCCAAAAAGACCTACACTATGCTCCTTTTGTAGCAAGCCAAATGCACTACTCCCTGCTCAACAGAGAGGTAGAAGCAGAGTTTGTTCCCATGAGTTTGCACCATGGCTTGGGTATGATGGTTTGGAGTCCGTTGAGCAGTGGCTTCCTCACAGGCAAATATACGCGCGAAAATCCCGAACCTGCGGACGCTCGCCTGAATACCTTTGACTTGGGTTTATTTGATAGAAATTGGGCTTACGGAGTGGTGGACAAGCTGAAAGAAATTGCCCAGAAATACGAAACTGCCCCTGCTACGGTGGCAATTGCTTGGCTATTAAGCAAAAAAGTAGTTTCTACGGTGTTGGTAGGCATTAGCAAGCCAGAACAGTTCCCCGCAAACTTGGCAGGGGCAGACTTAGTGCTTGCGCCCGAAGACCTTGCCTTGCTTGATGAAATTACTGCGCCTACGGTTCGCTACCCCAATACTTTTGCTAATTTGCAAGACCCAATTTTGAAGGTGGCAAAGAGTTGGTAATCTGACGGAGAGGCTTGCACCAGAAAGAAAAACGGTTTGATAACTTATTACATTAGACTTCTTGCGAAAGTACCTCTTTCCCCCTCTCGGAAGGAGAGGGGGCAGGGGGTGAGGCGATAAAAAAACACTTTTGAAAGAAGTCTATTACCAAACCGTTTTATTTTTTAACTATTAGTAAGCTGATAATTCACCTCTAACCAACTTCCACCGTTTTCGCAATTGATACCATTGCTCGTTAGGAAGCGGGTAGCTTGCCCACTGCGGTTGCCGCTTGCACAACAAAGCACGATGGGTTGCGACATTTTTTTGAACTCATCTATGCTATTTGCTACTTCTTGAAGGGGAATATTGATACTCCCTGCTACGTTCCCGCCCATAAATTCGGCAGGGGTGCGAACATCTACTACTGTCATTTTATTTATTTGTTTTTTGTTAAAAATGGTTTTTATTTTTTTTGCTCTGAAAAGTTGCTAAACAGTAATCCACCTAAAAGCGCACCGTAAAGAGTGCTTGGGAACGGGCGAGAGGTGATAGGGCAGGTGCCGCTTGCACAGCCTACGTAGAAATAATAAAGATAACCCGCTACTGCTCCGATAATTACACCCGCAATGATAAGTTTGTTCTTATTGAAAAATTCCATTTTAAAGCATGGTAGTTGGGCATACATAGTCCGAAATATGGAACTTTTTGCTTTCTTTCATTGCCGTAAAACCACCATTGACGTTGATGAGGTTTTCATAACCACGCGCTTTCAAAATGGAAATGAAGGTCATAGACCGATACCCTCCCGCGCAGTGTACGAAGTAGGTTTTCTGCTTATCTACCAATACCATGCTGTCGTTGATGTAGTCTAAGGGTGCGTTGTTTGCTTCTATCACGTGTTCGGAATAGTATTCGCTTGCCTTTCTTACATCTAAAATATTGATATTGTGATTTTTGTCCAATATTTTAGCTAATTCTTCCGCACTTACCGTAGGAATCATATCTATTTCTTTTCCTGCGGCTTTCCACGCTTCAATGCCACCTTCTAAGTAACCTATGGCGTTGTCATAACCTACTCTTGCCAAGCGAGTTACCACTTCTTGCTCCTTGCCTTGCTCTGCGATTATCAAGATTTCTTGCTTGATGTCAGGGACGAGCGTACCCACCCATACGGCAAAGCTACCGTCTAAGCCAATGTTTACCGCATTGGGAATGAAGCCTTTGGCAAACTCAATGGCTTTGCGCGTGTCTAAAATCAATGCCGAAGTTTCGTTGGCAAGCACCTCAAAAGCCGTTACCGAAAGTGCTTTTGTGCCTTTATCTAATACATTATCAATACTTTCATAGCCGTTAATGTTCATCAAAACATTCTTTGGGAAATAACTTGGGGGAGGCATAAGTCCTGTAAGCACTTCTTTTACAAATTCCTCTTTGCTTGCTTCTGGTCGTAAAGCGTAATTGGTCTTTTTCTGGTTGCCCAAGGTATCTGAGGTTTCCTTGCTTAAATTTTTGCCGCACGCGCTACCTGCCCCATGAGCAGGATACACTATCAAGTCATCACTGAGCGGCATGATTTTGTTTCTTAGCGAATCGTACAAATGCCCTGCTAACTTTTCTTCGGTCAAGTCAGCAATGACGTGTTGCGCCAAGTCGGGTCTGCCCACATCACCAATAAACAAGGTATCTCCTGTAAAAATCGCTGTTTCCTTTCCTGTTTCGTCTATCAAAAGAAAACACGAACTTTCCATCGTATGCCCTGGGGTGTGGATAAGTTTTACTTTTGCGTCCCCAAGTTCAAATACCTGCCCGTCTTCGCCTATGGTTGCCTCAAAACCTGTTTGCATTTTGGTAGGACCATAGATGATTTTCGCGCCTGTCTTTTTTGCCAAGTCCACGTGTCCCGATACGAAATCGGCGTGGAAGTGCGTTTCAAAAATGTATTTGATGGTGGCACCGCGCTTTTGGGCAAGATGGAGGTAAGGCTGTACCTCGCGCAGTGGGTCTATCACTGCGGCTTCGCCCTTGCTTTCTATGTAATAAGCACCTTGGGCTAAACATCCTGTATATATTTGTTCTATTTTCATAAGTATATTGATTTTTTTTAACCACTAATTCACTAAATCACGAAGAAATTTGAAAATACATGAAAAATAAATCTAAAAATCTTAGTGGCTTAGTTTCTTAGTGGTTGATAAAGAAGTAGTTATGTTTTATTATTTAGACAAGTTATCTATTCATGATTCAGTATTCAAAATTTCATATCAGTAAATCAGATGATAGGTTTTCATCTTGCTCTGAAAAATAGGATAATTTTACTTGTTCTCTTAGTTTGATGTTACAAAATTAAGGAGTAGTTTCTGCCCGTACAGTTACATTTGTTACACAAGGAAAATTTTATAATAAAAAAATTTTATTGCGCCCCAGCCTCACCAAACCCTCGTCCTCCATTTGTTTGAGCAAGCGCGAAATCACCACTCTGGAAGTTGCCAATTCGTTGGCAAGCTGTTCGTGGGTAATCGCAAGGGGATTTGCCTTCGTGATTTGTATTTTCTTTTGGATAAGGTTGAGCAGTCGCTCGTCCATTTTTTTGAAAGCAATCTCATTGACCACCTCCAAAAGTTCCTCAAAGCGTTTGTGGTAGAGGCGAAAAATGTAATCCAACCATTCGGGGTCTTCTTTGATGAGTAGGCTTACTTTGTCGTTGGGGACAAACAGAATTTCAGCTTCTTCCTCTGCAATGGCTTTGAGCTTGCTGGTGTCCTCGTGCAGTGCGCCCAAAAAAGACATGACGCAACTCTCACCCGCTTTGAGGTAATAGAGCAAAATCTCGCGCCCGTCCTCGTCCGTGCGAATGACCTTGATACTTCCCCTGACTACGATAGGAACGGACTTGATATAAGCATTTTCGCGGAGGATGACCTCACCCTCCGCAAAGGTCTTCACCCTGCCGTAGTGCAAGAGTTTTTCTTTGAACGCGGGCAAAGACCCCAATGAAGTGGTGTAGTCTATGCTCATGCACTAAGCCTGTTTTTTCTTGGTGCTAATGCCAAAAGGCAGGTACAAAGGGCAAAAACTCACAAAACTGGTGGCGATAAAAATACCCGCCAATACCAATAAAATAATGGCGGCAGTGCCTGTAATCTGCCCCATGTAGTACAGCCCCCCGATGATAAGGGCTACCAAAACCCTGACCACTCGGTCTATCATTCCCATATTCGCTTTCATGGTTTATTTTAGTTTAAAGTAAAGAAAAGTGGTGTAACAGCAATTATTCTAAGGCATAAAATAAGGGAGAAGCGGAATGAAAAACAATGATATAAGTCATTTTGCAAAGAAGTTTTTTCTGTTGTGTTTAGTTGAATTAAGTATATCAACAAAAATAAACGTTTTTTCAGTTCCAGACTGGAAGTCCCGTTAGGGACATAAGCTTTGTAGAAACTAAATTAAGCCCAAGATCTAAGTCCCATAGGGACGATACAAATATTTGTTAATGAAATAGTTACGTCCCAGAATGGAATTCCCTATGGGACTTACAGGCTGTGTTAAAATTACG
>JALOMS010000707.1 GCA_025455345.1 Thermoflexibacter sp.
ATGAAAGTAGCTGGTTTTACTTTTATTCGTAATGCTATAAAATATGATTACCCTATTGTAGAAGCAATTACCTCTATCTTACCTATTTGTGATGAATTTGTAGTCGCCGTAGGGAATTCAGAAGACCAAACTTTGGCACTTATCCAATCTATCAATTCTGAAAAAATAAGGATTATAGAAACTATCTGGGACGAGAACTTGAGAGAGGGCGGACGCGTACTTGCTGTAGAAACCAATAAGGCTTTTTCCGCAATTTCTAAAGATGTAGATTGGGCTTTTTATATACAAGGAGATGAGGTCGTCCACGAACAATACCTATCCGTCATCTACAAAGCTATGGAAGAATATCTAACAAATCATGAAGTAGAAGGTCTGTTATTCAACTACTTACACTTTTATGGCAATTATCACTACATCGCTAACTCTCGCCAATGGTATAGAAAAGAAATAAGAGTCATTCGCAATAATTCTCATATTACCTCGTATAAAGATGCACAGGGATTTAGGCACAAAAATAATAATAAACTCAAAGTCAAACCGATAGATGCCTATATCTACCATTATGGTTGGGTAAAAAATCCTGTGATACAACAAAAAAAGATAGAAGGATTTGTCTCTCTCTGGCATAATAAGGAAGAAGCGAAGGATATAATCGTAGAGGCAAATGCTTTTGACTATTCCTTAGTCGACTCCTTGACTATCTTTGAGGGCAATCACCCGCAAGTAATACAGCCTCGTATCCAAGGCATGGATTGGGATTTTCAGTTTGATGTAAGAAAGAAAAAATTTGTATTTAGGTATAAAATAGCCCACTGGATTGAAAAAATCACGGGTTGGCGTATAGGCGAATACAAAAACTATAAACTCCTATAAGCCTCTTAGAATTCTGTTTTTAAATCTCAAGCCTTATGCTTGTACCTAAAAAGATGCAAAGCTAAGTTTTGAATTAAAAACTCCTATTTTCTACCTCTCCGCAAATAATTAGCGTAAATTTGTAGTACCTTAGTGGTAAGGCTGTATTACAAGTGCGCTTTGATGATATCAATAACTAACAAAGGAGAATCTTGCCGATTATCAATATCTCAGACTTTTAGTTGGTGTGCTTTTTAACACTAAAAAGGGCGAAGAAATATTGCTTCTTTACCAAATCCCTGCGCCAGAAAAGAGGTTTGTTTTTGTGCGTATTTTTTTATAGTTTTGTTCTCCAATACAGATAGATTGTAAAGTAAGTTTACTTTTACTTTCCCTCAAAAATGAATCTCTGAAAAAAGAAATAGCCTACCAAAAAGAAATCATAGATTTGATGAAGAATGGCAAAGATTCAGATAAAAAGGCATGATTGCGTGTTTTTTTCAGAAAAAATAATAACTTAGAAGAAAAATTAGAAATAATGATGGATAATTTAATATATGCTCAAATAAAATCGTTACCAGAAAATCTTAAAATAGAAGTTTTAGATTTTATAGGATATTTAATTGCTAAATATCAAGTAGTGCAAAATGAAAATTCTTTCTTTTTTTTAGAGCAAGTAATTGATAATGAATTTGATACAAATATTAATCAAATGAAACGTGCCAATGTGGACTCGTTGTTTATGAGTGATTTATACGAGGTAAACAGCGATTTTGAGTTAGTTAACGCTGAAAACCTTGAATAGTATGAATTATAGGTGGAGTATTTGGCTGGCAGACCTTGACCCTGTGATAGGTGCTGAACAAGGGCGAAAAAGACCTGTGCTGGTAATTAGCGAGGAACAAATTAATCAAATTCTTCCTGTGGTCAATGTATTGCCAATTACATCAAGAAAAGAAGGGAGGATTATTTATCCCAATGAAGTATTACTGCCTGCTTAGGAATTTGGTTTAAATCAAGAATCCATTGTTTTGTGTTACCAAATCCGAACATTGGACAAGCTTCGTCTGGTAAAGTTTATTGGCACAGTTGGTAAATTAGAAATTCAAAATCAAGTCATAAAAGCACTGTGCTTCCAATTGGGTATTAGAAATTAAAAATGCTCCATATCTTTCCTACTACCTCAAGCCTTATGCTTGTACCTAAAAATATACAAGGTTTAGTTTTGAAAAAGTAGGAAAAGAGTAAACAAAGAGTTTTAAACTTTCTAAAAGTTTAAAACTCTTAAGTAAATTCTGGTCTTTAGATTCAAAAAGATTACTAAGCTATCCTGTGTGTCTAAGTGCGCCAGCTATTCCGTTGATAGTCAGCAATATACCTCTTAGCGTACTTTCTGCCTCTCCTGTGTGTCCACTTGCTTTTTGCTTGCGCCAGAGTTTGAGTAATTCTATCTGATTATGGTGTAGAATATCCATGGCACTCGCTCGGAGTAAGTTAGAATAATAGTGATTAGTACGCCTTTGTTCTAAAGTTCGTTCTAATAAAATAGCCAGCATATCTTGAGTACGTTTGAGTTCATTGATGATTTTTCCCCAAATTTTTTCTCTAACAGTTTCATCTTTGACCAATTGAGCATATTGGTGCATGATATTTTGTTCTGTGGCGGCTATGCTTGTATCTACATTGGTCAAGATATAACGGATAAATACATCTGTTTTTACTCCTTTTTTGAGTTCGGCAAATTTTTCAGGAGATTTCTTGCTTAGTTGTTCTAAGGCGTATCCTACTCCATACCAACTTGTAATGTGGTAACGAGTTTGGCTCCAGCTAAATACCCAAGGAATCGCTCTAAGGTCAGCGAGACTCCTCTTGCCTGTACGTCTGGCGGGTCGAGAGCCTATTTTGCTTTCTTCTATGGCATCTATGGGTGTAGCTTCGCTAAAGAATTGGATAAAATCGGCATC
>JALOMS010000708.1 GCA_025455345.1 Thermoflexibacter sp.
CATTACAAAACTTTGAATATCAGCATAGAAGCAAATAAAAGTGAATATCAAAAGAGAGAAAAAGTAAATTTAGATTTGGCAATAGATGAAGCAGAGGGCGACTTTTCTATTGCTGTTACAGACGCAAGGAGCGTACAGGCGCAGGAGCAAGATATTTTGACATACAGTCTTTTAACTTCTGAATTGAAAGGAAGAATAGAAAATCCAAGTTATTATTTTGAAAAAACAGAAGCGTCAGAAAAGGCATTGGATAATCTATTGCTCACACAAGGCTGGCGCAGATTTACGTGGAAACAAACATTGCAAGATGAAAAACCTTCTTTTGCTTACCAAATAGAGCATGGTATTGGCATGAGTGGGACAGCAAAAGATGAATTTGGGAAAATGGTGAAAAACAAAAGTATTAGTTTGTTTAATGTCAAAAACAATTTTTTAGCAACAAGTAGTGTAGATAAAAATGGATATTTTGAAATCTTAGACATGGACATTCAAGACAGTTTGGAGGTGATGGTCAGGGTAGAAAAAGAGAAGAATGTAAGATTAAAAATAAATGAGCCTATTTCGCCAATTTTGACTTCTCCTGTTCCTTTTTTAGACTATCCAAAAGTAAACACTAACTTTTTGACAAACAGCAAGCAAGCCTCAAAAGCAGAAGAAGAATTTAGAGCAGAAAGTGATGTACGTGTGCTTAAAGAAGTAACAGTAAAAGATACCAAAATAGAAACAGAGTATGTGCCTACGGTGTGGAAATTACATGGAGAAGCAGACTTCGTGATAGATGGGAAAAAACTTGAAAAAAATGCAATGTCTTATCAGCATATTGTGTGGGGTTTACAAGGACAGGCACCAGGATTAACAGTGAATGCGCCTCAACAAATAGGAGAACCTCCAATTTTATCTTTAGGACGAGGTAGTAGCCATTCTCCGCTATTTTTACTTGATGGTGTCATTGTAGGAATTAATTTTTTGTCTGGAATCAATCCAAGTGATATTGATTATGTAGAGGTTTTAATAGGCGCAAATGCCGCTATCTATGGTTCTAGTGCTGCAAACGGTGTAGTTGCCTTTTATACCAAAATGGGATCAGACAAAGATAACTCTCAGTATGTTGCTAAGAAAACAATTCAAGGTTACTACACCGCCCAAGAGTTTTACAGCCCTAATTATGAGAATCCAACAGAAACAGAAAAACTAAAACCAGACTTCCGTACTACTTTGCACTGGAATCCAAGCGTAAAGATCGATACGAAGGGCAAAGCAAGTCTTTCCTTCTTCTGCGCTGATGTGCCTACCAAATATAGAATCGTAGTAGAAGGCAGAAGCAAAAATGGTACACTGGGCAGGAAAGAAATATTCGTAGAAGTAAAGAAATAAAACCATGAGAAATAGCATAGGCGCGGGCGTAAGGCTTGCGCCTATCTTTTTATCTATTAGCAAATAATCAAAACAATTTCTCTAAAAAGACCTCAAAGCCTTTCAATAGCTTAGATTTTACACTTCCTTGCTTTTTGGCTTCTGAAAAGACCTCATACTTTTTGCCTTCTAAGGCATTTACCTTAATTTCTTGCTTTTGGGGTGCTACTATCCAGTATTCTTTCACCCCTTTTTTTTCATAGAGTTTCTTCTTTTTCACCAAGTCATCTTTTTTGTTTGTAGAGAGGACTTCCACCACCAAATCAGGTGCGCCTTCTATGCACTTTTCTTTGATAATTTCCTCATTTTCAGGTGCTACATAAATAATATCGGGCTGGGTGGTGTCATCTTCGCTAAATTTGACATCTAAGGGTGCAAAAAAAACAGTTCCTTTCTGTTCTGTTTCCACATGATTATCTAAAAGTTTAAATAACTTTTTTACAAGTTTTTGATGATTGGTTGTTGGTGATGGCATGATGATAATTTGATTATTAATGAGTTCTATACGACTTTCTGGCGGAAATACTTGGCACATTTCAGTATAAGTCCATTGCTTGTTAGCAGGGTAGCGTGCTAAAATTTCCTCCAAATCAGTCATTTTGCCGTTTTGGGTAGAGTGATGTTTGTGAACACCATTTTTCTGGATTTCCGCCTTCTCCACATAGCGGAAGTGGCGCACCAATCGCAAAAACTCTTTTGCTTCTTTTTCTTGGGGAATACTGATGAGTATGGTTGGCATTTGGTTATCTTTTTTTACCAAAGATAAATATTTATTTTTAAATCGCAAAAATATGTATGCTTAATACTTCTTGACACTTACACTAAAAAGGTCTAAGTCTTCGCTTTGCAGATACTTTCTATATAATAATTTGTTGCGGAAAAACCAGTTTATTCATTAAGATTTTTGATAATAATTTGCGTGTAGTTACATTTTCTAAACAAAATACCTCGCCAGCAAGATTGTTGGTGAGGGATTTTAAATGATTCTGAATAAAATTCATTGATAATCAATTAATTATTCATTTTGATAAGCAAAAGCAAACTCCTTAGCGAAATCTTCTATGCTTGTAGTGGTAGTATATGCCGTAGTTCGCTGATAATCAGCAAGTAAGATACCTTCATTACTTGCTCTGCCAAACTGCACATAGCCATCTACTAAGCCCTTTTGCATACCCATCTGTGCCATGCCCTGTGCCGCCTGTTCGTAGCTAAAAGTTACCCAAGCCAAGTCAGGTTTGCCAATAGCCGCTCCTAATACGTGGGTTGCCTCTGCCAAGCTCACATCGCGCGTACCCGCTATGTAGGTGTGCGATTTCCCTTGAAAATCCAAGGCAAGCAAGTGCTTTACTGCTGTGGCTCCTATGTCGTTGGTATGCACCATAGGCATTTTCAAATCGCCATTG
>JALOMS010000108.1 GCA_025455345.1 Thermoflexibacter sp.
TTTGATTTTTTATATCCTTTATGATTTGTAAATCAATTGGACAAATTTTCAGCCTTTCATCAACATCAGTAATTTGTAAGGTATTAGAAAAAACATAATTTTTCATATTGGTATATGCAACTTGGCCTGATTTTAACCCAAATTTATAACCAAATTCATACGTCTTTCTTCCCATTATTACAGTATCAAACGACTGTAAATCTGTAAAATATTGATTAATTCCTGAACCATTTTGTACCCAACAGCTCATGTCTTCGTCATTGCTCATAATAAATCCATCTATCGAGCATGCGACATAATAAACTATTTTCCTCATTTCTTATTAGTTTTTTAAGTTAGACAAATTTAAACTTCTACTGTTTTCCATGTTCCTCTTCTGAAGAGGAGCATAGCGGCAATAGAGATTCCTGTTTCTGCTATTAATACTGCCCAAAATACACCATTAGACTCGTATTGGAGCAAGTCAGCTAAGAAGTATGCCAAAGGAATTTGAAAAAACCAAAATCCAAAAAGATTAATCCAAATAGGGGTTTTGGTATCTCCTGCACCATTAAAGGAACTCATCATCACCATTCCCACTCCATAAAAAATATACCCCAAGCTCATAATTCTCAATGCTCTGGTTGCAACTTCTTGGACAGCCAAATCATTGTTCATAAAGCCGATAATCATCTCTGCCCCAAAGAAAAAGAAAATAGAAACACAAGCCATAAATATAGCATTATATTGTGCTGTTTTCCAAACAGATAGCTCGGCTCGCTCTGGCTGTTTTGCGCCCAGATTTTGTCCAACAAGGGTAGCAGCAGCATTGCTCATGCCCCAAGCAGGCAAGATGAAAAACATTACAATCCTAATCGCAACTGTATAACCCGCAATCGCGGCACTGCCAAATGTAGCCATAATGCGCGTCATAAAAAGCCAACTTGCAGAAGCTATCAAAAATTGGACTGTGCCAGCCCAAGCAATGTCAAGGAGAGATTTGATAATATCCCAGTCAGGTTTGAAATGCTCAAGTTGGATTTTGACAATACTGCGCCCTCTAAATAGGTGATATAGTTGGTACAAAACTCCTACTCCTCTACCAATAGTCGTAGCCATTGCCGCACCTATCAGTCCAAAAGCGGGAATAAAACCAAAACCATAAATGAGTGTAGGACACAAAATAATATTACATATATTGGCTATCCAAAGAGAGTGCATAGCCATAGAAGCATCACCCGCTCCTCTGAAAATGCCATTGATAAGGAAAAGTAACATAATAACCAGATTCCCACCAAAGATGATTTGCATATAAGGAGTTCCAATATCTATGATAGATTGCTCTGCACCCATCAATTTAAAAATCTGAGAAGCAAAAATGATTCCTATAATACTGACAATCAAGGACAAGAATGTAGAAATAAGAATAGCTTGCGCTCCTGCCTTAGCGGCGGCATGATAGTTTTTCTCTCCTACCCTACGCGCTACTGTAGCAGTTACAGCAGTGCTTAGACCTATTGCTATGGAATAAACCAAAGTCAAAACCGATTCGGTCAGTCCTACAGTAGAGGTTGCCTCCTTGCCTAATTTACCTACGAAAAATATATCTACTAAGGCAAATACAGATTCCATACACATTTCCAATATCATAGGTATAGCCAGTAAAAAAATGGCTTTTCTAATACTGCCTTGAGTATAATCCTGATGCTCACTACTCACTAAGGCTTCTTTGATAAGCGAAAAAATAGATTTGAGATTTAGAGATTTAGTTTGTTTGAATGACATAAAAAATTGATTTTTTAAAAGTTTAAGTTAATCACAACTGCTCGATATAACATATTGCTCGAATATGAATAGGTAACAATTGTCATCAATAAAAATAAGATTACAAAAAATATGTACTGACCACACAAGGCTATCTGCCTTGTAAAGAAAAATACCACGCGATGAGAGATGATTAAGAAACTCTCTGGAAATGCAAAAAATGAGTACAAATCAGAAGATTGGTACTTACTTAGGTGAAGTAAAAATGTGAACCCTATTAAAAAGAGTTACACAATTGCAGGGACTATTATATTCATGGTTCGTAGGAAATTTTATATGTAAGCGCAAAAGTAGTCAAAAAAGTTCACTAAAAGCTAAAATTTTGTTATCAAATTTTCGTTAATTTTAAATCTTATCCTTTAAACACCGTATTATTTTTGCTTGAACATGAAAATTTTATCTAAATACTTTGCTTTTTTGGCTAAATTATTGATTATTTGGTGGAGTATTTATGGAATAATACTTACTTTTGTAATGAATTTATGAAAGCATTTCCTTTCACCCCTGAAAAGCAATAATAGATAGGATTTTATGACACAACAAAACTTGAAGTATGTGTCTATGAAAAATAAGATTAAAAACTTTGAATTTACTTTTAAGCACATAACAATACAATTTCATTCATAAAAATTTACAATTATGTCTGTACAAAAACAAGTCTTGGTAGCAGAAGACAGCTCTGTAATTCAGAATATTACCAAAAAAGTCCTTCAGTTCCAAAATTATAATATTACCGCAGTCAAAAATGGATTACAAGTTTTGGAAATTATGGAGAAAAATGATTTTGACATTATCTTGATGGATATTAATATGCCAGGTATGGACGGAATGGAGTGCGCGCGCCAAATCCGCAAACTCAATGACGATAAAAAATCTACTGTGCCTATCGTAGCTATCACAGGAAATGCAAAAAATTATACCTTAGAAGATTTTCGTGAAGCAGGGATTAATGAATATTTGCAAAAACCATTGAATTTTGACGCATTAGTAGAAACGGTCAAAAGACTAACTCAATAAAATATAAGCCCAACTAACAAAACCTAAAGCATGATGGGGTAATTAATCTCATCATGTTTTTTGTATTTATACTCATTATGATAAAATATACACAAGCGTTTCTTACCAAATTGGAAGATATTTTTGTAGAGGCTGATTATATTTTGCGTTATGAAAAAGGAAATTTCAAAGCTGGCTATTGCTTACTGAAGGATAAAAAAATCATTATTGTAAACAAGTATTTCAATATAGAAAGTCGTATTAATTGTTTGATAGACCTACTTAAAAACATAGAATTACAAGCCGAACAACTCTCTGAAAAAAGCCAAAAATTGATAAACGAAATTCACAACAATAGTTTGATTAATAATCCTTTGTAGCACTATATACTCCCTTGGGGAGCGTAGCTTATCCTTAGAAAGTAGTAACTATCCGCAAACCTTTCCATGAAAACAGTATTACAAAAACCTTCTTTAATGTATTTTTTACCCATTTTGCTACCCATCTTTTTTATTGCTGACATTGCGTATGGTACGGTTTCTATTCCTTTTCAAGAAGTGATTCATGTCTTATTGGGTGGGGTAAGCGAAAAGAAAAGTTGGGAAATTATTATTTGGCAGTTTAGACTCCCCAAAACCCTTACAGCTATTTTAGTTGGGAGTGGGCTTTCGGTTTGTGGACTTCAGATGCAAACACTTTTTCGCAACCCTTTAGCAGACGCATATACTTTAGGCATTTCTTCTGGTGCGAGCTTAGGTGTTGCTTTATTGATTTTAGGGGGAGTAGGGTTCGCACATTTCTTAGGGCAGTGGGCGATAGTCATATCCGCAATAGTGGGAGCTTTAGGCATCATGGCAATCATTCTATTGATTACCAATTATATACAACAAATGGTAAGCCTATTAATCGTTGGACTAATGCTGGGCAATGGAGTAGCGGCATTTATTATCATTTTGCAATCATTTAGTGGCAAAGAAGAACTCCAACGATTTGCTTATTGGACGTATGGAACACTTAGCGCGGTAGATTGGGAAAAGATGAAAGTGTTTTTACCTATGGTATTAATTGGTGTTTTTTTGTCTATGTTTTTTTATAAATCATTGAATATCTTAGTATTAGGAGATAATTATGCAAAAAGTCTTGGTTTAAACATCAAACAAACACGCTGGAAGATTATCTTACTGAATAGTATTTTGACTGGGAGCATTACTGCTTTTTGTGGCATTATTGGTTTTGTTGGTATTGCTGTTCCTCATCTCAGCAGGTATCTGTTAGGTACTAATAATCACAAGCTATTATTGCCTGTGAGTGCTTTATTAGGAGCTTTATTGATGTTGGTTTGTGATATGCTTTGTCAGATTCCAAACTCGCCTCATGTTTTGCCTATCAATGCAATTACAGCTTTGGTAGGTGTACCTGTCGTAGTATGGGTAATCATGCAGAGGAGGTATAAATGAGGTTAGTTTACAAAATGATTAATATTTCTCAAAGCCTTTTCCAATTGAGATTTTTCAGGAGTGAGTGTTAAAGCCTTAATAACGTGTGGCTTTGCTTTTGCAAGCAAATCGACCAATTCTTTTTTCATCTTCTTACTTTGGTCTTCTTCGGGGTTAAGTTTGCGCCAAGAATCATATACATCTATGGCTTGATTATAATAAAGTACACCTAAGTTATAATGTGGTTCATAATAATCAGGAGAAAGGTCTATGGCTTTTTGGTAGGCGAGAATGGCTTTTTCTGTAATATTTAGTTTTTCGTACAAATCTCCCAAGCGGAAAAACAGCCATTTATTTTTTGGAAATAATATTATCCCGTCTTGCAATAATTTTTCTAATTTATAATGTTCTTCTTGGTGAGCATATTCAATAAACCGATACATAAACCAATAAGGCATTTGGGTGAGCGAATCGAGCTTAAAATCGGATTGGGTATTACACACATATTTCAAATTGTCCTTGCCTGTACTGATATAATAGGTCATCAACAAATCGAGCATCTGAGCGGAGTCTGTACTTGCGCCGTAGATATTGAGTTCGTAGATAAGATTTGTTGCTAAGCTATCTATCCTAATATTTACCAAATTATGTTTTTTAGAAATATTTTCTTCCAAATCTGTCACATTATCCTCTAAGCTCAAGGTAGCCGCGATTTGGCTTTTGGGTGGGGCATTAAATGTCAAATAAAAACTTGATTCTGAAGTCTCTATGAGAGATTCCTTATGATTAAAATTGGACAGATGAATATCAAAAAATGAAGGATACACAAGTAGCTTTCTTTCAAACTCATACATAGTCAATCTCACAGGAAGTAACTGCCAGCGAGCCTGCTCTGGGAAATGGGTATAAATAAGTTTTTCGGGAGCGGGTAAGAAATAATAATCATTCAGCCGATTATTCTTATCATTTGCGCCCCAAGTAGTGTCTATCAAAAACCATTTTCCACCTATTTTGACCGCATTCCAAGAGTGATTAGGCTCGTCTATTGGCATACCTATTCTGTAATCAATGCCTTTGACATACCCACTTACTACTTCGCAAGGTAATCTCATTTCATCACAGATGGCTTTGAATAAATTTGCATAGCCTTCGCATACCGCAAACCGCGTTTGCAGGATTTTAGTAGCACTTTGGTCTGTAATGGATTTTTTTTGGAAGGTTTCCCAATCATAACTAATATGATAAGTAATCCATGTATAAACAGCGCGAACCTTGTCCAAATCACTTTTGCTATTTTGTAGAAAGGCTTTGGCAAGCTGGCGCACATCTTTGGTTTGGCTTTCAGGAATAGCAAGGGCAAACTTATCTATCTCTGCAAATGGTTTGTTAGACTGTGCAGCAAGCTGATTGGCAAATAAGACACAAACAATCAGACAAATAAGAATAGCACGATGATACGGGGGCATAGAGCTAATGGAGATTCTAATTGCTTAAACGTTATTATTTCAAATTAAGTTTACAAAATTCATTTTATTCATATATTTTGAAAAATAATTAGAAATTTTAAGATAAAATTTAGTAAAACCAACAATAGAAATACATACTTTTGTAATGTAAAATTCAAGACTAACAACTGTTTTATAAATGAAAAAATACACATTCACAGATAAGAAAGACACTCGCTCTGGTTTTGGCATAGGATTATTGGAAGTGGGAAGAAAAAATCCTGATGTAGTAGCATTATGTGCAGACCTTACAGGTTCGCTTAAAATGGGAGATTTTAAGAAAGAATTTCCTGAGCGATTTTTCCAAGTAGGAATTGCTGAAGCCAATATGATAGGAATAGCGGCAGGAATGACTATAGGAGGGAAAATCCCTTATACAGGCACATTTGCTAACTTTTCGACTGGTAGAGTTTATGACCAAATCCGCCAATCCATTGCCTATTCAGGGAAAAATGTAAAAATATGTGCTTCTCATGCAGGCATTACTTTGGGCGAAGACGGGGCAACTCACCAGATATTAGAAGACTTAGGCATGATGAAGATGTTGCCTAATATGACTGTAATTAATCCCTGTGATTTTAATCAAACTAAAGCGGCTACTATTGCAATAGCAGATTATCAAGGTGCTGTTTATCTGCGTTTTGGCAGACCTGTAGTCCCTATTTTTACACCAGCAGACCAAGTATTTGAGATAGGAAAAGCTGTAACCTTCAATGAAGGAAAAGATGTAAGCATATTTTGTACTGGTCATTTGGTATGGGAATCTATCATTGCTGGAGAAATCTTGGCAGAACAGGGCATAGATGCCGAAATCATCAATATACATACTATCAAGCCCTTAGATGAAAAAGCAATCATAGACTCTGTAAGAAAAACGGGCTGTGCGGTAAGTGCCGAAGAACACCAAATCAACGGTGGATTAGGAGATAGTATTGCCCAAGTCTTGGCGAGAAATCTTCCACGCCCTTTGGAAATGGTAGGTGTAAGGGATAGCTTTGGAGAAAGTGGTACACCAGACGAACTTATGGGAAAATATGGTTTGAAAGCCAAAAACGTAGTAGAAGCGGCTTTAAAAGCATTGAAAAGAAAGTAAGTTATTGGCTATTAATTATTTATGTTATTATAAAAATACTTATATCCTGTCAGAAAAGAAAAATCTGACAGGTTTTTTACAAATTCTCATGCGTTTTTAATCATTTCTTGTGGAGTTATTATAAATCCTCTATTACAAACTTTACTGACTACTGCAACGCACTACCGCTATTTTAACGTATTCAAAATGATATGAAACTTATCAATAAACTTATTTTATGAAATACCATTTATTATTTTTTACTTGGATTATTGCGCTTGTTCCTATTCAGGATTTAGCAAATATTTATTCATTTCCTCTTAGCATGGACAAAAATCCTATTGTTGAGGAAAATATTAGAATCCTTATGCCTGCTAAGGGTGAGGTATTAAGGGCTGGGGATAGTTATAAAATTACATGGGAAAGCAAACTTAGTGGAAATGTGCAGATTGATTTGTATAAGACTGATAAGTTTGAGAGAACTATTGAGTTTGCAGCACTGAATGTCGTAGGAAATGGCAATGTATTTACTTGGCAAATCCCTTCTGATATTACGTTAGGTGATGATTATCAGATAGTTATATTTGATACAAAAAATAAAGACAATACCTCAAAAAGTGAAATATTTTCTATACAAAAAAAGAAGAAACTCTCTAAATGGCTTATTATCGGTGGCTCTTTGGGCTTTGTAGCTTTGGTAGGGGCGATAGTGATTATTTTAGGTCGCCCACGTACTACACGACTTCCTGACCCGCCTAATCCTGATGAATAGTTTTGTAATGTTCAAGGTTTAAAGTTTAAAGTTCAAGGTTTAAAGTTTAAGGTTTTATAAAATTTAACTCTCTGTATGAAAAAACTAATATTAGCATATATCTCATTATTGTTTGTTTTATTTACTAATCAGGCTTATGCTCAAGCAATTACTATTACTTCGCCTAATGGAGGTGAAACATTGATGGTGGGTACGGATTATAATATTTCTTGGAGTTTTATGCCAACAAATCCTACCCAAGATGTTTTTACCATAGAATTATTGCTAAACAATCTCCCTTATAGTATTATCGCCAATAATGTTGCCGCAACTAATCTTCCTTTTATTTGGCGAGTACCTACTACTTTGCCTGATAGGAATGATTATAGAATTAGGGTCAGTCGGACAAGCAACTCCTCGGTCAATGATATAAGCGATGCCAATTTTGGGATTAGTGGTGGTCGCTCTATTCGGATAAATACACCAACAAATACTACTGTACTCAATCGTGGTGCAAATTTTAATATTACTTGGATTGCAACTTTTGCGGATAATTTTAAAATAGATTTGTTGCAGAATGGAACAGTATTGCAAAATATAGTAGGAGCTACCACAGGGAATCTATATACTTGGTCAGTACCTGCTATGCTTCCTATTGGTAACAACTATCAAATAAGGATTTCAAGTGTAACCGATGCTACTGTATTTGCTGAAAGTAACGTTTTTGCTGTCGAACAGACCATGAGGGTAAACTCCCCCAATGGAGGACAAGCCTATGCCAAAGGGAGTATGCAGACTATTACATGGGTAACAAGTAGCAACCTTACCGTAGCTGAAAATGTAAAAATAGAACTTACTAATAATGGAGTTGTTATTCAAACCATTGCGGCAAGCATACCGAACAGTGGTACGCATAATTGGACTGTACCTAATGTAACAGATGGAGGAAACTATAAAATACGAGTTTCTCTATTGTCCAATGCCAATGTAGTAGATGAAAGTGATGATACTTTTGCCATAGGTTTTTTTGTACGAGTTACCTCGCCCGCTAGAGGAGAAGTTTGGAATAGAGGCTCTACTTACCAAATTAGATGGACTACCAACGTGCTTGCCCTACTCAGAGTAGAACTAATCGTCAATGGAGCAGTAATAAGAGTGGTAGAAACAGGCATACCTTCTACAATGGTTAATAACATTAATTGGACTGTGCCTAATGATTTGAACAATAATGATGGATATACCATTCGTGTAATTAGTTTAGCAGATGCCAACCAACAAGGAAGTAGCGAAGCTTTTTCTATCATAGCCCCTCCTACAATACGTGTTACTTCACCACAAGGAGGAGAAACTTGGAAAAAAAGAGAAACTTATGATATTACTTGGCAAAGTGGGGCTTCTGGTAATGTCAAAATAGACTTATTAAAAAATAATGTTTTAGCCCAAGTAATTTCTAATAGCACACCTAATGCTAATGGTAGGTTCTCTTGGACTATTCCTGCCAATGTTTTGGCTGGAAATGATTATAGAGTAAGAGTAAATAGTCTTTCTATCAATAACCTTTCAGGGCAGAGTGATGCTAATTTTACGATTTCAGAAGCGGATTCTATACGAATTACCAATCCTGTTGCCAATGCCAATGTAATCAAAGGTACAGATATTAACATCACATGGACAACTAATTTTGCGGGGAATGTTGTCGTAGAATTATTAAGAAATGCTACTTTTTACGCTACTATTTCAGCAAGTACAGCCAACAATGGGCGACTTACATGGAAAGTACCAGAAAGAGTAAATGATATTCCCGTCGAGTCAGGTGCTTTTTATAGAATAAGAATTCGTACAGCAGATAATCGCATCAGCGAGCTTTCTCCATTATTTTCCATAGCAGACCCTACTTTTCAGCTTTCTACCCCTAATGGTGGAGAACAATTCTATAAAGGATTCTCCTATCCTATTATTTGGTTATCGAATATACAAGGAGGTGTAAAAATAGACTTGTATAATAATAATTTTACTTTTATTCGCACCATAGCACAAGAAGCAAACGGAGGACGCTTTGATTGGGTAGTACCAACTGACCTGATAGACGGTAACTTCTATTCTATTCGTATTACCAGCCTAACCAATGCCACTCTTATTGATGATAGTGGAGCTAATTTTTCTATTTTAACAGGACAAATCCAAGTAACTAATCCCAGAGGTGGAGAAACTTGGTATGGCAATGGATTTACTTACCCGATTAGCTGGACTAATAATACGCAACGTCCTGTCAGAGTAGAACTTTGGAGAGGAAATGCCCTAATTACAAATATTGCGAATAATGTTGCGGCAAATACCACTTCATTTATCATTCCTAACGTGCCAGATGGTACAGATTATAGAATCAGGGTAAGTAGCATAGAAAATACAAACCTGTTTGTAGAAAGTAATGCAATAAGGATACTTAGACCTGTGCTTACACTAATGTCGCCAAGAGGAGGAGAGTCTTTCATTCAAGAACTTACCAATAGAATAGAATGGACAAGCAATCTGCCTGCTAATGAATTAGTTAAGATTGATTTATATATAGGTAATGTCTTCAACAGGGTGATAGCTTCTTCCGTTGATAATAATAATTTTCACCCATGGACTATTTTTACTAATGTACCTCTTGGAACAAACTACCGCATAAGAGTAAGTTTAGTCAATGTTCCAAGTATTTTCAGTGAAAGCCCTGCAAGTTTTAGCATCATTAGGGACAATATCCCCCCTGTAATTTCAGATGAAGTCTTCCCTGCATTATTTGACGGAAGCAATGCGGCGGTGAGTTCCATAGACCCATCTTTTAACGTCATAGACAATCTTGGCACAGATGGCTTGAGAATAATATGCTGGTACAGGAGTATCAGTAATGCGCGTAGTGATATGACAGGTGGTTGGTCGCAGTTCAATGCTGTTTTAGAAGGAAATCGCTATAAAGGAATTATTCCTAAAAATGCATTTGACGGAGAGATAGGCGTAGAATATTACATAGAAGCCATAGATAGAGTAGGCAAT
>JALOMS010000709.1 GCA_025455345.1 Thermoflexibacter sp.
AAAGGTGATAAGAGATAAGAAAGTGCATAAATGAATATAAATATTACATGATAAGAAAAAGCAATCAAAGTAAATATTTCAAAAATGCAATGAAGTTCTTTGAAAAGTACAATTGGGAAGAGATAAATTTTGAAGAAAATATCAAACTTTGAGAAAGTTTGGTACTTTAGTAAAAGAAGCGGGCAAAAATATCCCTACAAAGTTTGTATCTTTGTGGAGTTTTGTTTTATCACCTTTACACTATATCTCTATTAATATGTTTTTTATTACCCTGAAAGTACGGATAGAAACGGAGTTTGCTCCTTTGTTACAGTTAGAATTAGCTGATTGGGGGTTTGATAGTTTTTGGGAGGACGAAGACGGTTCTTTCCTGACTTCTATTGAGGAAAGCCTATTTGACGCTCAAAATACAGAAGCAGTTTTAATAAAGTATAAAAATCAATCAAGTCTTGATTATGTCTTTGAACGAGTTGCCAAACAAAACTGGAATCAGGTATGGGAGGAGAATTATTCTCCTGTAATAATAGGAGAGGACTGTATTATACGTGCTGATTTTCATCAAATTGATAAACCATATCAGTATGATATAGTGATTAATCCCCAAATGTCTTTTGGTACGGGGCATCATGAAACTACGGCTTTGTGTGTTCATCATTTGATAGCGATGGATTTAGAAAAAAAATATGTGGCAGACATAGGTTGTGGTACAGGAATTTTATCTATCATGGCTCTTAAAAAAGGAGCGCAATCAGTGCTTGCGTGTGATATAGAAGATTGGGCAGTAGAAAATGCCAAAGGAAATATCCTTGCTAATGGGTTTTCCTTCCATCATTTTAGCATATTCCGAGGCACAGCCGCCCAAATCAAAGGAGATAGCTTTGACGTAATTTTGGCAAATATCAATCTCAATATATTAATAGCAGAAATACATATTTATGCTTCTTTATTAAAAAACAAAGGCAAATTACTATTAAGTGGGTTTTACGAACATGAAATTCCTCAAATCAATGCAGAGGCAAGCAAGTATGGCTTCTCTTTAGATAAACAATTGGACAAAAATCGCTGGACAGCAATTTTATTAAGCAAATTATAGTTTTTATGATAAGTTTTGGTTTATTTTATAGATAAATATTATTTATTGCACTCTTAACCAATTAATAATTAGGTAAATATGGAAACAGTAATTAATTATTTTGAAACTATCCCAAGCTCATATCGCGCAGGAATTCTTATTGGTGGATTAGTTTTTTTTTGGATATTAGAGGGTATCATTCCGCTATTTCCCCGCAATTACAACCAAATCAAACATGCTTGGATTAATATATTCTTTACCATTACTACTATTATTATTAATTTTGCTTTTGCATCTTTGATATTAATGAGTAGCGACTGGGTAGTAGCAAACAAATTTGGATTGTTGTACATAATAGAAATGCCTACTTGGGTTTTTATGATTATAGGAATGTTAGTCTTGGACTTAGTTGGGGCATATTTTATTCATTGGCTGGAGCATAAAACTCGCTGGATGTGGAGATTCCACCTGATACATCATACAGATACTCATGTAGATACGACTACGGCTAATCGCCATCACCCAGGGGAAAGCGTATTTAGAGCGATTTTTACAACTATCGCTGTACTTATTACAGGTGCGCCTATATGGTTAGTAATGCTGTACCAAAGCCTTTCTGCTTTGCTTTCTCAATTCAACCATGCAAATATCACCCTGCCTAAATGGTTAGATGACAGCCTAAGTTGGATAATAGTTTCTCCTAATATGCACAAAGTACATCATCACTATACACTGCCCTTGACAGATACCAATTATGGCAATATTTTTTCCATTTGGGATAGGATTTTTGGTACATTTGCGTATATAGAAAATCCTAAATCGCTGGTCTATGGCATAGATACACATTTCAAACCTGAAGAAAATGAGGAAATGGGTAATTTGCTCAAAATTCCTTTTCAGACTTATCGCCCACCCACAGGAGCAAAGTTTGTTGAGAAAGAAAAAGCATAGTAGGGGTTTTTAAGATAATATAAAAAAGTGATTTTGTTGTATTTATAAATTTAATAGTATATTTTTTGAGTAAAAATAGAATTTATGAAAACAGTCTATGGATTGCCTAAAAAACGGGAAGAAGTGATTGAGGAGTTGCAAACTGCTTTTGCGAATCAAAATCTCGATGATGTAGAATATGAAAATCGCCTTAATGAAGCCATGTCTGCCAAGTCAATAGAAGATTTGGAGTTGGTGGTATTTGATTTTCCTCATGAGATTAGGAATAGATTGTTTCCCAAAGAGGCTATTCAAGAAGTAAAACCCACCAATACATCGGCTAATATGCCCTCTGTAAGCTCAAGTGATGAAGTCTATAAAGTAATCATGGGTGAAGATAAAAGACAGATTCGAACAATAGGCAACCACACGGTAAACTTCTTTTCTTTGATGGGTTCTCAAAATATAGATTTTCGCAAGACCCAAATACAAGGAAACTATATTAAGATACACGTAGAGTGCTTGTTAGGAAATACAGTGATAGATTTGAGAAATGAAAACTTAGAAGGCAAACACTTGGATATCTGGATAGGCGGGGGCATGGGAGAGATAAAAATTCTCGTTCCCAGAGGAGGCGATATCCAAAGAGAAGCACAAATGTTTGGGGGAAGTTTTAAGACAAAGGACAAGCGGAAAAGTTGGTTAAACAAACTAACAGGGAATCAGCAAAATGAAGTACCTCCAATCTCATTTACTTTAGTATTACATGGGAACTATTGGTTGGGGAATGTGGAGGTGGTCTATTAGCCAAAGAAAATACCATAGGAATTATAGTTTAAAAAATTTTTTCATCTTTGAATACAAACAAGCACTCGCAACATTATGAAAGTTAGCCGTATAGAAATCAAAGATTTTCAGCAATTCAAGGATTTTACCTTAGACCTCACCTACCCAAAGGGGCATGAGTTAGAAGGGCAACCCTTGAAAAAAGTATGTATCATTGGGCAAAGTGGAACAGGGAAAACTACGATTTTGAATGTGATTTGTGATTTGATTGAAAGTAAAAAGAAAAGTGAAGTATGGGAAAATAGAATAGAAAAAAGTATTTTAAGCTATAAGATAGATTACTTTGTACTCGGAGCAGAAAACAAAGGTTTTATTTCTAAATATAGAGAAAATGAAACTAATGAATTTTATT
>JALOMS010000109.1 GCA_025455345.1 Thermoflexibacter sp.
ATTTCATTAACAAATATTTGTACCGTCCCTACGGGACTTAGATTTTGGGCTTAATTTAGTTTCTACAAAGCTTATGTCCCTAACGGGACTTCCAGTCTGAGACTGAAAAAACGTTTATTTTTGTTAAATTACTTAGCATATTTAGTTCATTATTAAATACTCGCACACCCTAAAGGGCATACTACAGTGTTGATTCAATTTGCTCACTTACTTGAGTAATTAAACAAAATTGTCTGACACTTTGCGAAATATCGCACTATCTGTGTCAGACAATTACTTATTGTGCATTATTTTTACTGACTGATAGGTTTGATTTCTACCAACTCAATGTCAAATCTCAATACAGAGAATGGAGGAATTTGTCCACCACCCGCTCCTTGCTCTCCGTATGCTAAGTGCGAAGGAATCAACAATATAGCTTTCCCTCCTTTGCCCAAAAAGCCTACTCCTTCGTCAAAACCTTTTATCATTTGACCTGTATTATAGGCAAATCCAAGAGGCTCTTTGCCTTCTGAAGAATCAAATAGCTGTCCGTTGAGCAGTGTACCCTTGTAATGTACGGCTACTTGTTGGTTGGTTTGGGGTTTTTCGCCTGAGCCTGGTGCTGTGATGACATAATACAAACCTGAAGCTGTCTTGTTGGCTTTGAGTTTGTTATCACTGACGTATTTCTTAATGATTTGGTCGTCTATACCTTTTTGAGCTAATCTCTTCTTTTCCAGTTCTTTTTGCTGTTCTTCTGATTCTTTGCGGGCTATCTCATCATATTCGGCTCTGCTTTGGATTTTTAATACCTTAGCTGTAAGAATTACCCTACTTTTCATATCTATAAATGGAGGTCTTTGCCCTCTAAATAAGACATCTGCACTGATGTCAAAACGAATACTATCATTAGGAGAAACCATGCCCATGCTTTTAGTAATAGAGTCTGGAGAAGCACTATTGTATTCCATAGGGTAGGGCATATTTTGTTGGTAGGTATTTTGGACAAGGGTATCTCTTCCTCGACTTTTGCCAAAAATCATGATGTGCATGGTAATAATGTCGCCATTTTTGGGTTTAACTCCATCATTTTTAATGATATGCTCGTATTTGAATGCCTCATCTTTTTGCATCTCTTCCATGCGTTTTTGCTGTATTTTGATGAACTCATCATTAGACACCACGCTAATAATCTTAGCGGTCAGGCGAGCTTCGGAGCCAGCATCTACGTACATCGGTCTTTGCCCTCTAAATAAGCTATCCACATTGATATAAAAACTAATGCTATCACCCTCTGATACCATTCTCATGCCTTTGATAATAGGGTCAAGGGAAGCCGTGTCATAGGACAAATCCAAAGGCTCACCATAATAAGTATTCCTTAATATACTATCTTTGCCCAATACCTTTGCAAAAAGTTTATAGTGAAGTTTGATTTTGTCTCCATTTTGAGGTGTTTTTCCCCCATTGCTGACATGATGCTCATACTCTAACCCAAAGTTAGTTTTCTGTCTGCCTTTGTTGCAACTCATTGCCCACACCGTCAGAATACATAAGGATATATAAAGTAAAGTTTTCTTGAACATTTTTTGAATAATTAAAAATTTATTGAATTGAATAGTTTGTTAAGAATTTGAATGTTAATACTGTTTATATGCTGAAAATAAATATTTTATGTTTTTTTACAGACTATTAAATAATTTTGCTTTGTAGTGAGGCAATAAAGAAACAAACTGCTGTATGACAGAGTCCAATTTCCCATTGACTACTCTACCGCCTGCGGCGTTTTTATGACCTCCGCCGTTAAAATGCTCACGTGCGAAATCATTGGCTGAAAAATCACCAATTGACCTAAATGACATTTTGATTTTATCAGCATCTTCTATCAAGATTGCGGCAAAGATGATGCCTTCCAAAGATAGGGCATAATTCACCAAACCTTCCGTATCTCCTGTTTGGTATTGATGTGTTTTCAAATCACTGGAGCTAAGGGCGAAAAATGCGGTACGAAACTCTCTCAAAATCGTTAATCTTTCTTTTAAAGCAAATCCTATCAAACGGAGTCGATTTTCAGAATTAGTATCAAAGATTTGATGGTGAATCTTGGAATGATTAATGCCTATATCCAAGAGTTTGGCAATGATTCGGTGAATTTTGCTACTGGTGCTTGGATATTTGAAAGACCCTGTATCAGTCATTATTCCTGCATAGATACATTCGGCAATAGGAATGTCTATCAAGTCGTTGCCTCCCATAAGTTGGATAAAATCATAAACAAGTTCGGCAGTTGCTGCTGCCTTAGGCTCCCAAAGTTCGTATTGGGTAAATGCTATTCTGTCAATGTGATGGTCTATCATTATCTTGATAGCGGGAGATTGTACAACCCATTTGTCTAATGGAGTTATTCTTGCCAAATCAGAATAATCTAAACAAAATATTACATCACTGTTACGAATAATATCTTGAAATATTTTTTCTTTGCTTGGCTCAAAAACCATGACTTCTTCATTGCCAGACATCCATGTTAGAAAGTTTGGGTAATCCGTTGGGGAAAGAACCTGCACCTGATGATGGAGTTTTTTCAAATATGCTGACAATGACAAACAAGAACCTAAAGCATCAGCGTCGGGTTTTTGATGAGGAATAATGACCACTTTTTTAGGAGAGGACAGTATTCTTTTGAGTTCCTCTATATTTTGCATTTCCTAATTTAATCCTAAAAACTTTTACAAAATTATTAAAAACTATCATATAAGCGCATACCTCTCGATAAAGAAGACAGGCACTTAGCAATATTTAACATAATATTTTTTAGGGCTTGTGCAACAATAAAATAAAAGTTACGTTCTTAAAGACAAACATACATAAGTTAGGTATATGATAATCTTTGAAATATTGTTTATTCTTTTTTTAATATTCATATTGACAAAAGTAGATGCTAAAGCTCACGCTAAAGAGTAAGTAGTTAAGCAAAACTTTGACAATGTTATATTTTCATTTTACTCATTTGTTTAATTCGCATAGTTTTCCGATTGCTTCTACCATGACATAATTATCTATTTGGTGTACTTCTATTCCTTTTCCTAAGCGTTCTAATAGCATAATAGTTAGCTCTCCGCCAAGGTGTTCACGAAATTCTTGTAGCCCTTTGATGATTAGATGGTGATTGTCCTCGGTCAAAGAAAGCGCAGGGTGGTAAAGTGCAAATCCTAAACTTTTGATAAGATGTATCACTTTTTTCCAATCCTCTTCGCCTATCAATCCTATCAAGAAAGAATAAGTTGTATCTAAGGCAATCCCTATGGCTACTGCTTCTCCGTGTTTGACATCGTGATGGGTAAGCTGTTCTAACTTATGAGCAGACCAATGCCCAAAATCCAAAGGGCGCGAAGAACCCATCTCAAATGGGTCTTTGCCTGCAATGTGTTGTATGTGCATTTCGGCACAGCGATAAATCAAGCGGTTCATTGCTTGTATATCGCGCTGATTGAGCAATGGCATATCTGCTATAATTTGCTCAAGAAAATCCTTGTCTTTGATAAGAGCTACCTTTATCGCCTCAGAGATGCCCGAACGCCAATCCCTTTCTGATAAGGTAACTAAAAAATTGGTGTCATTGATGACTGCCTGCGGGGGTCTGAAAGTTCCTGTAAAGTTTTTTTTCCCAAAAGTATTGATGCCATTTTTTACTCCTACACCAGAGTCGTTTTGTGAGAGTACAGTAGTCGGAATCCTAATGTGTTTTACTCCTCTGTGAGCAATCGCCGCCGCAAAACCCACCATATCCAAAATGGCTCCGCCGCCTATCGCTATGATGTAAGAGTGCCGACAGATGGCATAATCATTCACAGCTTGTAAAATCTGATTGACCAAGTTTATATCATTTTTTGCCGCCTCTCCACCTTCTACGATAAATGGCTCTCCCCTTAGCTCTAAAAGCTCGTTATTTTTATTGATATATGCTTTGATTTGGGGAATGAGCGCGGAATGTGTCTGGGCGACCCCCTCATCTATAACAAAAAATAACTTCCTCCTTCCCTTACTCCCATCTTGGGCGATTACATTTCTAAAAATCTCATTTTCAGGTGAAAAAACTTCTTTTGTAAAATACGTTTTGTATTCAAACTTAACGGTGAAAGATTGTTCTATGACTGACATTGATTTATTTATATTGGTTTTTGCTTTCGACAACCCAAAGTTAGACAAAAAAGTTGAGTTTGTACAAAAATAAAATACCTATTAAGACCTGATAGCCTTAATAGGTATGTTTGGAATCAGCTACAAGACAAGCTTTAGTGAGTAATAACAGGTGGCAATTCACCAGCTTGCTTGATAAAACCCTCGACCATGCCAACCGAAGGCGTTTGATTCACCAAATTTTTTTCATTGTTTACTTCCACCATTTTTGCATGGAGGTTCTCTGCTTTGCGATGTTTGAGTTCTTTGACGCTGTCCACACCTGCGGCATGTAACAATTCGGCATATTGGGAACTTACCCCTTTGATTCTAAACAAATCAGCCATATTGACCCAGCTCAAAATCCTGCTTTCATCAATTCCAGAGTCTTCTGCGATTTTTTCTCTTCCCTTTTTTGAGGCTCCTAATTCTAAGAGTTTTTCAACAGTTTTGATACCTACTTTTTCTAATTTTTCAGCGTATGCAGGACCTATGCCCTCAATGTCTGTGATTTTATAAGCCATATTTGTGCAAGTTTTGGTTAATTTTTTGAAATTAATAATTAAGGTAATACCCCTTAAAAGACTTGCTAATATATAAAATTTATTTAAATCCCATATAGAAAACAAGTTTTTTTTGTAATTAAGCCCTAATACACATATCTGTAATGCTTAAGGTTTAGATTTTTGAGTTTTATAAGGACAATGAAACCAGACCTATTTTAGCTTAGCCTTAATTTTTACTGATTTACAATTCTTTTCTCTAAAGTTTGTAAGAAATCCTTATTTTTGTGTGAATCATTCTCTTAAAATGGCAAATAAAATGTAAATAGTTGAAAATGAAAACATTAGTTTATACTTTTGGAATAATTATTTTTATATTTATATCATCTTGTGATTCTACACCAAAAAAACAGATGGACATGAACGACACCAATCTCCTAAAAGAAGAAGTTATTAACCACAAAATTATTGTTTATCAGGTCTTTACAAGACTATTTGGCAACAAAAATACCACCAACAAATTTTATGGCTCAGTAGAGGAAAATGGTGTGGGTAAAATGAATGACTTTGACGAGAATGCCCTCAAAGCCATCAAAAAAATGGGCATTACGCATATCTGGTTTACAGGAATTATCGAACACGCTACCATGAATGATAATACTCAACACGGTATAGTTTTAGATGACGCAGATGTAGTCAAAGGCATTGCAGGTTCGCCGTATGCTATCAAAGATTATTTTGATGTAAATCCTGACTTGGCAGTAGATGTGCCTAATCGCCTCAAAGAATTTGACAACTTGGTAGAGCGAACTCATCAGCAAGGAATGAAAGTAATCATTGACTTTGTGCCAAACCATGTAGCGCGTAACTACAAGTCAGATGTAAAACCTTTGAATATCAAAGATTTGGGAGAAGATGATGATAAAACCAAATCATTTGACCCCAATAATAATTTTTACTACCTGCCCAATACGAAGTTTGTCGTTCCTAAAGAATATCAATTACCTAATTCCCTCAAAATCAAGACAAAAAATGGCAGTTATGAGGAAATCCCTGCAAAGGCTACGGGCAACGATGTATTTACGCACGCACCAAGTATAAATGATTGGTTTGAAACTATCAAACTAAACTATGGTATTGATATTCAGCATGGTAGAAAAAAATATTTTAATGCTGACACTATCCCCAATACATGGACAAAAATGAAAGATATTTTACTGTATTGGGCGGCAAAGAAAGTAGATGGATTTCGCTGTGATATGGCAGAAATGGTGCCTGTGGAGTTCTGGAATTGGGTAATTCCTCAAATTAAACAAGTAAATCCTGAAATTGTATTTATTGCTGAAATTTATAACCCAAATGAATACAAAAACTACATAGAAACAGGTAAATTTGATTATTTGTACGACAAAGTAGGCTTGTATGATACCCTCAAATCTATCATTCAAAATAGGGCAAGTGCATCGGATATTAAGAAGAATTGGAAGCAAACAGAGGGGTATAATTATAGAATGTTGCGCTTTTTAGAAAATCATGACGAGCAACGTATCTCCTGCAAAGATTTTGCGGGAGACCCAAGAAAGGCTTTCCCCGCGATGGTGGTAAGTGCCTTGCTCAATTCTGGTCCTGTAATGATTTATTTTGGGCAGGAAGTAGGTGAAAAAGGAGAGGGCGCAGAAGGCTTTGGGGGAGAAGATGGGCGTACTACAATTTTTGATTATTGGGGAGTGCCTGCTCACCAAAAATTGATGAATGGTGGTAAATTTGACGGAGGAGGCTTGGACGAACCTCAAAAGGAAATATGGTATTTTTATACAACACTCTTAAACTTATGCACTCAAAATGAAGCCTTTAGACAAGGTGGTTTGTATGATTTGCAATCCTCCAATACGAACAACTATGACAGCAACAAAGTCTATGCGTTTTTGAGATTTACAGAGAAGCAAAGACTACTCGTTATTGTTAATTTTGATGCCAATCCCCAACCCAAAGATATTAAATTGCAAATACCAAGTAATGCACTTGCAATATTAGGACTTTCTGAAGGGGAAAAATACAAACTGAAGGAAGTATTTTTAAATGGAAAAACACTTGATTATCAGGCAGGAGTACCTTTGCAAATGAAAATTTCTCCTTTGGGGACATATATTTATAGTATAGAAAAATAACCTATTTATTGTCTAAGGATATGTCTATTGCTACTAAAAAGAATTTGTCTTTATTATTTTTTTTATTTCTGTCATTGTCAAATCTTTATGCTCAAAAGCCTCAAAGATTGATGGCAGAAAAGACGCGCATCTTGTTTGTCTTAGATGCTTCGGGCAGTATGCTATCTAAGTGGGATGGGGATTTGCGTATCAATATTGCCAAGGACAAATTAGCCCTCTTAGTAGATTCTCTCAAAGTCAATAAAAATGTAGAGTTTGCCTTGAGAGTATATGGTCATCAGTTTGACAGCAAGCTCAAGAATTGTAAAGATTCGAAATTAGAAGTAGGTTTTGAACCAAATAACTATTTAAAAATCAAACAAGCCCTGACAAAAATTGCTCCCAAAGGCACAACTCCAATTGCTTACTCTTTGGAGCAAGCAACTATGGATTTCCCCGACGATAAGAACTACCGCAATGTGATTATTATGATTACAGATGGCATAGAGGCTTGTAACGGCGACCCTTGTGCTATTTCCTTGGGATTACAAAGGAGGGGAGTCATACTTAGACCTTTTATCATTGGCTTAGGAGTAGGTAAAGACTTTACGCAAGCATTTGAGTGTATAGGGAAGGCAATAGACGCACGAAATATTGGAGAGTTTACTCAAGCACTTTCCATGATTGCTACGCAGACTTTGGGCAAGACAACGGTGGCAGTAGAGCTATTAGACGACAAAGACAAAACCATAGAAAAAGATGTAAACATGAGTTTTATTAACCATGTAACTAAAGAAGGGGTATATGATTTGGTGCATTTTAGGGACAAACAAGGAAAGACAGATTTGTTGGAGATAGACCCTGTACTCAACTATGATTTGGTCGTTAATACAATCCCGCCTGTAAGCAAGGAAAATATTGAGATTCAAGGTGGTAAGCACAATGTAATCAAGGTAAAAACGCCTCAAGGTACGCTTAAGTTTGTTATGAAAACAACCAAAGAATATGGCAATCTCCAAGCAATTATACGACAGAACAACACAAGCCAAACCCTTCATCATCAACCTGTTGAAATGAATGAAAAGTACCTCATTGGGAAATACGACATAGAGGTACTGACACGACCAAGATTGTACTATAATAATGTAGAAATCAAAGCTGGACAAACAACCGAATTGGCTATCGCAGACCCTGGGATTTTGAATATAGTCAATATGATAGATGGATACGCAAGTTTGTATATAATTGATAATCAGGGACAGCCCTCATTTGTAGAGAATATTGCACCTTCAACAGAAAAAAGTGAGAATATTATTATGCAACCTGGTAATTACAAGTTAGTTTTCCGAGCTAAAACTGCGGTCAGTAGTGCTTATACGGTTGTTAAAAAATTTGTGATTAATTCTGGAAAAACAACCTACATAGATATTTTGAAATAATAAGCAACTCATACTTTTAATGCTCCATTTCTTCTTGCATTTCTGTCATATCCACTTCTTCGTCCACTTTTCCAAACTCCCCTTCCCACTTCGCTACTACTACCGTTGCCAAACAATTCCCCACCACATTCACAGAGGTTCTTGCCATATCCATCAAGGCATCTATGCCCAAAATCACCATGATAGGCTCAGCAGGAAGATTAAAAGAAGCAACTGTGCCTGACAAGATTACCAAAGAAGCACGAGCTACTCCTGCTACTCCTTTGCTCGTCAGCATGAGAGTCAAACACATGACTATTTGTGTTTCTAAAGGTAAGTCAATGCCTGCCGCCTGTGCTACAAATATGGAAGCCAAAGATAGGTAAAGTGTAGTACCGTCAAGATTAAAGCTATAGCCCGTAGGCATAACAAAAGCAACTACTTTTTGAGGAACGCCAATTGATTGCATCGCTTTCATGGCTTTGGGAAGTGCCGCCTCCGAACTTGCCGTCGCAAAAGCAAGAGAAACAGGCTCTGCAATCGCTTTTAAAAATTTTTTCAATGGTACTTTGACTGCCAAAGCGATAGGTAATAAAACTAATAACACAAAAGCTACCAATGCACCATAAAGTGTTAATAATAACATAATTAGATTCTTAAAAATATCCAAACCCATCGTTCCAATCGTATAAGCTATCGCTCCCCCAACCGCAAAAGGTGCAAAATACATGATAATATTGGTAAATTTGAACATTACTTCTGATAGTGTTTCCAAGAAGCCAACCATCACTTTGCGATGATTAGGAGCAACCATTGTCAAACCTATAGCAAACAGAATACTGAAAACTACAATCTGTAATACCTCTCCATTGGCGATTGCTTTGGCTATATTTTCAGGGAAAATATGAAGCACTATCTGCTTCCAATCCTGATGTGCTACTTTGGTGAGTTCTTCGGTAGATTGCTGAGCCACAGACAAATCTATGCCTTCGCCAGCCTTCGTAAAATTGATTGCTATCAAACCAACTACTAAGGCAAGTGTAGTTACAACCTCAAAATATACCAATGCTTTTACCCCCATTCGCCCAACCTGCTTCATATCAGAGTGTCCTGCAATCCCTACTACCAACGTACCTATCAAGAGAGGGGCAATGATGGTTTTAATGAGTCGCAGAAAAATATCACTAAGGATTTTAAGATTTTTAGCAAAATCAGGAAAATCATACCCAATCTCCGCCCCCACAGCCATACTGACCAAAATCCAAGTGGTCAAGTTTTTCTTTTTGTATCCATAATAACATAGGGCAAAAATCACTACCCAACGCAAGGAAGCAAATGCTATTTCCATATTTATTAGTCTATTGTATTTTTATATTCAAACTACTGCAAAGAAAAACAAAAAAAGATATATTCTCATTTTTTTTTTACTTATCCTCCAATTGTCGACATAGATTCCATCACAGTAGTATGATGTTGGCGGTTTTGCTCTGCCTCATAGCCATCTTTAGCCCGATTCCTGAAAGCATATAGCAAGGCTTGAGTAAGTTCCTCATTTGTAGCTCCTTGTCGCATAAGTTTCCTAATATCTAATACTCCGTCATCATACAAACAGGTTTTTAGTATTCCTTGGGCAGTAACCCTAATGCGATTGCAAGTCCCACAAAAAGTACGCGTAAATGCCGCAATCACTCCTACTGTGCCTTGATAATGAGGAATTTGATAATTATAAGAAGTAGAATTTGGGCTATCAGGAATTTTGTATATATCAGGATAATGCGACTTAAGCAAATCTACAATACGGCGATATGTCCAAAAAAGCTTAGGATAGTGATTACCTTCCCCATTAAACGGCATTTCTTCTATAAAACGAACATCAATAGGCGCATTTTTACTAAGCTCCGTCAGGGGAATAATATCATCAATATTTTTATCTTCCATGACTACTGCATTGATTTTTACTTTTATATCGTATTTGAGCAATTGCTCTAAACAATCTAATACTTTAGATAGCTCATCTCTGCGTGTAATTTTCTTGAAATTCTCCCTCTCGAGTGTGTCTAAACTAAGATTGACGGATTGAATACCGATTTGCTTGAGTTCGGGTACTAAAGGAGCAGTAAGTACACCATTGGTGGTAATATGTATTTGCTCAATGCCTTCTAATTCACTGATTTTCCATAAGAAAGGCATCAAATCTCGTCTAACAAAAGGCTCCCCGCCTGTGATACGAATTTTACTTATGCCTAAGACTGACATTACTTGTACCAAGCGCAACATCTCCTCATAAGTGAGTAGTTCCTTTTTGGGCAAATAA
>JALOMS010000110.1 GCA_025455345.1 Thermoflexibacter sp.
TCTATGAATCCAAACAATCCTGCTTATATTCTTTGGTATAACAATGCCGTATCTAACTTAGTATTTGAATAATATTTTAAACTTTGTAAAAAAGAGTATCTATCAAACATAGATACTCTTTTTTTTATTAGCGAATAGAGGAAAGTTGATAATCTCCGTATTTCTTTAGATAATTCACCAAGCCACCTTCATTTAAAATATCTATCATCACTTGAGGCATTTTGCTTGCATGGTAAGTAATCCCAGTGGTCTTATCAATAACGATTCCATTGAGCAAATCTACATCTAATTCACTATTGGTCTGTATATTATGTTCTGGAATTTCTAAGACAGGTAAGCCAATATTGATAGCATTGCGGAAAAAGATTCGCGCAAAAAATCTTGCAATGACGACCGAAACACCTGCGGCTTTGATAGCAATAGGAGCCTGCTCGCGCGACGAGCCACACCCAAAATTGTTCCCTCCTACGATTATATCACCTACTTTCATACGAGTGCGGAAATCTGGGTCTATGTCTTCCAATACATGAGCCGCTAATTCACTAATATTAAGCGTTTTAGTATATTTTCCCGGAATAATGCGGTCTGTATCCACATTATCCCCGTAGGCGTGTGCTTTACCTGTAATCATATTTTTGAGTTTTATAATTTTATTTTTTAATGAATCCTATCTCCTCTTACTTCCAAATTTTGGATAATTTCTGCTTCAATTTTAAGAAACTCTTGCCAACGTTGTGCAACTTTTTCTTTAGGGAGGTATAATCTGGCTAAATCCATGAAAGTAGTATAGTGTCCAGCTTCTGAAACCATAAAATCATAATAGAATTGTCTTAAGTCAAGGTCAGTATGATTTTGCCAGAGCATTTTGAAGCGTTCGCAACTACGAGCTTCTATAAGCGCGCAAACCAATAATTTGTCTAATAATCTCACTTCCACAGAGTTTCCTTTCGTTATATGTGTCATTAGCTGGTTTACGTATTCATCTTTACGGGCTTTCCCAAGTTGTATGCCTCTACGTTTCATTTCGGCTAATACTTTTTCAAAATGCTCCCATTCTTCTGCCACAATAGGGGCAAGCGTTTCTACTAATTCGGCTCTTTCAGGAAACTCCACAATCAGAGAAATACAAGTAGTTGCCGCCTTTTGCTCACAATAAGCATGGTCTATTAAGATTTCTGCGATATTTTTTTCTGCTACATCAGCCCAACGAGGGTCAGTAGGTAATTTCAAATGTAACATAATTTAATTTTCAATGTACTAAATTTTATACTTCCTTCTCAACAAAAAACATGTCCACTTCTCCTTTATTTTTTGCCTCTATTTTGCCTCTATAGATACACTCGAAATAGTGTTTGACCCAAGTATGCGTAATACCAGAAATATTGACTTTGCCTGATTCGCCACTGGATTCCATTCTACTTGCTAAGTTTACTGTATCGCCCCAGACATCATAGGCAAACTTATTTTTGCCAATTACGCCCGCTACTAAGGGTCCTGTATTGATACCTACCCGCAACTCAAAGGTAGGCAAGCCTTTTGCTTCTTGTTCTTTATTCCAAGCCTTTACAAAAGTTTGCATTTCCAGTCCAGCCCTTACTGCATCTACTGGATTAGTTGTATTCTCTATGGGGATTCCTCCAGCACACATATACCCATCTCCTATGGTTTTTATTTTTTCCAAATGATTTTTTTCGGCAATTTCATCAAATTTTTGGAAGAAAAAGTTAAGTTTCGCCACGATTTGTTCTGGGGATAGCTTTTCAGATATTTTTGTAAATCCTTTAAAATCAGTAAATAATACTGTAACCATATTGTAGGAACGTGGTTGGGCAACTCCCTTGTCTTTTAATTCGGTAGCTATCTGCTGGGGTAATATATTGAGCAATAATTCTTCGGACTTCTTTTTTTCTGCATCCACAAGTCTTTTCTGAGCTTCTATTTCTGCTTTTTGTCTTGCCAGCTTTCTATTTGCGATTTGCCTGCCTATCAGCGCAATGACAGCCACAGCTACGGTAGCAAGACTAAGAATAATACCTAAGACAAGTTGTTGGTTTTTAGACGCTTGGAGTTTAACGAGTTCTTCCTGCTGGGCAATTACCTGCTTGTGAAGGCGAGCTAAGGAGTCCTGTTCGCGCAATTGGTTTTGTTGTATTTGACTTTCTTGTTTTTTGAGAGCAAGTTCGGTAGAAGTAGCCGTCAAGGAGTCTTGCTGTTTATTCACTATCTGTTGTAGTTCTAAAGTGGCTTTTGCCATGACATTAGCAAATTCATCTTTGAGAACCTGCTCGTCTATGTCTGTTTTTTCATTTTTTTCACTTTTTCCAACCAAACTCATATTAATCGAGCCAAGCATATCCATATATTTTCTCAATTCTGGGGTATTGTTGAGTTTACTATAAGATATTATTAATGCCTTACAATGATTTAATTTTTCTAATTCATTGATATTGAAAACAGTAATACTGTCTAACAATGCTCTACTGGCAGGTATAGAGATTTCATATTTTTTTTGTTCAAAAGCATATTTTGCTATTTTCTTTTTGACAGAACCAAGTCCTTGATAACTATTTATCTTCCTGTAAAGGCTTTCTGCGGTTTCATAATCTTTTATTTTTTTTCTTAGCGCAGTAATTGGCGAGAAGAAGTCCCCTTCTATTTCATACGTATAGGCGAGTAATTTTTCATCATTTGCCTTGCTTGCATAGCTAATGGCATTTTTATAATATTTTTCTGCGATGGTGAGTTTGTCCAACTCAGTATATATTTCTCCATTTTGTTTGGCAAGTTTGACTGCCTCACGATAATTATTGGATTTGAGCATTTTGACCAACTCCAAGTCTATTTTATTCGCTTTATTTGTCAATTGTTTTTTATCTTGCGCCCAAGCAAAATCTGCCACAAAAAAATATGCAATAAGGCAAAGATAGGGTAAAGTTTTCATGATAATTTTGTTTGATTTTATCTTAATTATTTTCTTAAGACACAATATCTTTCAGTCAGAAGATATTTCCATTAGAAAGTAAAACTTATTTTTCCAATTTTTTGAACAAACAAGGTTGCTTGGGAACAATGCCCAAAATATTGTGTTTGTTGTTAGTATAAAGCTAATATGGTATCAAGTTTTTAACACATAACAATGGCAATTTAGCATTAATTCTTATAGACTTTCTGCTTTTAGTATTAATTTTTATCACATGAAATTACTTGGTAATATGAAAAAAATTTTAATTATTTTCTTAGTATGTATTTTGAGTTTAGCAAAAGCACAAAATAATGCTATCCAGATTATCCCCCAGCCTGTGGAGGTACAAAAGCAAAATGGGGTTTTCCAATTGCGAAATGGGCAAAATATTAGTTTCAATAAGTCAGAAGGGCGGGCAGTAGCAGAAATGCTTGCTCAAAAATTAGGGACACCTTCAGGTTTTAACCTAAAGGTACAGCAAGGCACGGCAGGGGTCATTCAGGTTAATATTTATGATACCCCCAATGAAAAAATAGGGAAGGAAGGCTATATTCTCGAAGTTTCACCTTCAAAAATAACAATTGCGGCTAATCAATCAGTAGGGCTTTTTTACGGAGTACAATCACTCCTACAGTTATTTCCTAAAGAGATAGAGAGCAAATCCATGACGAGTACCAATTGGATTGTGCCTGCGGTCAAAATTACAGATTATCCGCGCTTTGGGTGGAGAGGGATTATGCTCGATGTAAGTCGTCATTTTTTCTCCAAAGAAGATGTCAAAAAGTACATAGACCAAATTGCACGTTATAAATACAATACTTTTCACTGGCACTTAACAGATGATAATGGTTGGAGAATAGAAATCAAGTCCTTGCCTAAACTCACAGAAGTGGGGGCATGGAGAGTGGCTCGTACAGGGCATTTTGGGGGTAGAGCCGAACCCAAAGAGGGTGAACCTACTCCTTATGGTGGTTTTTATACGCAGGAAGACATCAAAGAAATCGTCAAATATGCTCAAGAGCGCAATATTACCATTGTTCCTGAAATAGATGTACCTGGACATAGCATGGCGGCTTTGGCGGCTTATCCTGAGCTTAGTTGTACCAAACAAAAGGTCTTTGTCAATCCGGGTACTCCTTTTTCAGAATGGTATGGCAATGGTACTTTTAAGATGTTGGTAGAGAATACCTTAAATCCTTCTGATGAAAAGGTGTATGAATTCTTAGATAAGGTATTCACTGAAGTAGCACAGTTATTCCCCAATCCTTATATACATGTAGGGGGAGATGAGTGCTATAAGGGATACTGGGCGCAAGATGCGGGCTGTCAAGCACTGATGAAAAAATTGAATATAAGGCATGTCGAAGATTTGCAAGGCTATTTTATGAATAGAGTAGAAAAAATTTTAGAAGCTAAAGGTAAAAAATTATTGGGTTGGGACGAGATATTAGAAGGAGGAATTTCTCCCAAGGCAACCGTGATGAGTTGGAGGGGCGTAAAGGGAGGTATAGAAGCGGCTCATTTGGGGCATGATGTGGTCATGACTCCTACCACTTTTGCTTATATAGATTATATGCAGGGAGAAGCTACGATTGAGCCTTCTATCTATGCTGGTCTCCGTACTAAAAAATCGTATAGTTTTGAACCCGTGCCAGATGGTGTAGAAGCAAAATATATTTTAGGGGGACAGGCTAATCTCTGGACAGAGCAGATTCCGACCCTCCGTCATGCAGAATACATGAGCTATCCAAGGGCTTGGGCATTGGCAGAGGTTTATTGGTCGCCCAAAGAAGCTAAAAATTGGGATAGTTTTTCGCAGAAAATGGAAAAACATTTTGATAGAAGCGATATTGCTAATATTAATTATTCTAAAGCAATCTATGATGCGATAGTCCGAACATCAAAAAAAGATGGGAAAATAATAGTAGAAATGGATTCAGAAATTGCGGGTTTAGATATTTATTATACCATAGATGATACTATGCCTGACCGTTTTTCTACCAAGCATAATGGTAAGCCTTTGGAGTTACCAGAAGGTGCTATTACGCTAAGAGTCATTACTTATCGCAACAATAAACCCATTGGGAATCTTATTATATTAACAAGAGCTGATTTGGAAAGGCGAGTAGGAAGGTAGTTTTTTTATCACTTGTCCTTTGATGGAAGAAAAACGATTTGTATTCTATCAAAGGACAAGTATATATATCTTTCAGTATTTTGTTTAGTTTGTACCAACTCCATCTTTGAGTCTTTCGGCATTATCTGCTATACGCAACTGCTCGATAAAGTCGCTAATATTTCCGTCCATCACTGCTGGCAAATTATAGACTGTATAACCAATTCGATGGTCTGTAACGCGGCTTTGGGGATAGTTATAGGTACGTATTTTATCGGAACGGTCTCCACTCTTGACCATTGATTTTCTTTGTTCCTCTATATCTTTATTGACTCTGGCGTATTCGAGTTCGAAGAGTTTAGTTCTAAGCATTTGCATAGCTCTCTCTCTGTTAGCCATTTGTGAGCGTTCTACTTGGCACACTACTACTATTCCCGAAGGCTTGTGGGTAAGCTGGACTTTGGTTTCTACTTTATTTACGTTCTGACCACCAGCCCCACCAGAGCGCGAAGTTTGCATTTCTATATCTGCGGGATTGATTTCTATATCTACATCTTCTGCTTCAGGAAGTACCGCTACGGTTGCCGCAGAGGTGTGTACGCGTCCTTGTGTTTCTGTATCAGGGACTCTTTGTACGCGATGTACCCCAGACTCGAACTTAAGCATGCCATAAACGTCTTCGCCTTCTACTGCACAAATAGCCTCTTTGAATCCGCCAGCAGTGCCTTCTGCATAGTCCATCACCTCAAATTTCCAATTCATCTTCTCTGCAAATCGCTGATACATACGACACAAATCTCCTGCAAAAAGAGAAGCCTCGTCGCCTCCCGTTCCTGCGCGAATTTCTAAGATGACGTTGCGAGAGTCATTGGGGTCTTTGGGGATAAGCATCTCCTTGAGGACTTTTTCTATCTCCTCTGCTTGCGGCTCCAAACTCACCAGCTCTTCCTTTGCCATATCTCTAAAATCAGGGTCTTTCTCTGTTTTCAATACTTCTTTGGCACTTTCTATATTGTTCAGAATAGTCGCATACTCATCGTATTTGTGTACTATTTTCCCTAATTCTTTGTATTCTTTATTCAATTTGGCGTATGCCTTCATATCCGACATAGCTTCAGGGGAGACTATTTTGGCACTTATTTCCTCAAATCGTTTTTTTATTTCTTCTAATTTCTCAATCATACGTCAGGCTTCTTAATTCAAAAAAAGTTTGCAAAGTTAAGTAAATAAAACATATAAAAAAACGTAATAAGCAAATATTAGCAAAGCAATGCTTTTATTCGAAATCCTCATAAAGCAAATACTTCTTTCTCTTTATTTTGTAATCAGCAAGTTCTTGAGACCAACTTGCTCTAATTTGCTCCTCTGATTTTCCTTCTTCTATCATTTTGCGTAGCCTATCTGTTCCAGCCAAGCGATTGATAAAGTCATTAAAAAATTTTGATTTATTAGGTGCGCTTTGATAAAATCTAATCAACTCGCGCAAGGAAAATCGGTATTGCCAGTCTTGGTTTGTCCTTAAATCTATTCCATAACAAATTTGGTCTTTGAGCATGGGATTTTTCGCTCCTTCAGTGCTTTTGGGGGTGAAAGAAAAAGACTTTTCAGGATAATCAGGATAGCCAACCAATTGGAAGGGGCTATCCGTTCCTCTGCCAATACTGACAATCGTTCCTTCAAAAAAGCAAAGCGAAGGATACAAATAAATCGCCCTATCGTTGGGTAGATTAGGAGAGGGTTTGATAGGCAAGGAATATTGAGATTTGTGAGTATAGTTAAGGCACTTGACGACTTCTAATTTACATTTTACTTTATTAGCCAACCAGCCTTCTCCATTAATCATCAGAGCTAACTCCCCAATAGTCAGTCCATGAACTACTGGGATAGGGTGCATACCTACAAAAGATTGATATTTGGTATCTAATACAAATCCATCGACAAAATCTCCATTAGGATTGGGTCGGTCAAATACGATAAAAGCCTTACCTAATTCCGCACAGGCTTCCATGACATAGTGCATTGTACTGATGTAAGTATAAAACCGTGTTCCTACATCTTGTATATCAAATATCACTATATCAATCCCTTGAAGGTGTTCGGCATTGGGTTTATGGTCTTTACCATAGAGAGAAATCAAAGGAATACCTGTTTTTTCATCTGTACCATTTTGTACCTTTTCGCCTGCGTCTGCCGTCCCACGAAATCCATGCTCTGGAGCAAAAATCTTTTTTATACTTATTTTTTTCTCCAATAGCCAATCCACAATATGTTTATCCTCTACTACTGAGGTCTGGTTTACTACCATAGCCACATTTTTACCTTTGAGAAGAGGTAGGTAAGCGTCAAACTGTGCCGCACCTACTACTATTTCCTTATTTTCCCCTACCATTTTACCTGTCGCCTTATTGGTTGGGCTATCGGAAATAGAAGATTTAGACGAGTTGCATTGGATTAAAAAAAATCCTAAAATGCAGATAATTAATGAATTTTTCATGTTTCAGTTTACATTCAGTATGTGATTGAGTTTATGTAATTACAAGCGAACCTGATGAGCAATCTACTAAAAATACAGCCAATGCCATACAAAACCATCTCGCTCGTTCCATTCTAAAGCAGGCAAAGGCAAACGCACCATTGTCATCAAACGGCAAAAAAAGTTTATCCATCGGAACTTGGTTTGTACTGATTGTAGGTTGATGTCCAAAGAAATAAAATATCTTCGGAAAGGTATATATCCAATCTGCTGATTTTGAAAATCTCGCCCAAAAACCATGTTATTGGCACTATATCCCAATGCAATCCCTAACCATTTTATCCCCAATATATTTAATTTTAATTTTTTTAAAAAAAAGGATAAAGGGATTACGTACCAATAAGTTTGTCCATTGTAGTCTTTGATTATTTGTGTTAGATAATTATCTCCCAATATATTAGGTCGCTGAGATGCAAAATTAGTAAAATGAAAAGAAAATTTTGGACTAAGTATTATCTTTTCAAAAATATTCATCTGGAGAAAAAATAAAATTGCACCTACCAAATTGGCTAATAAATCATAAAGGCTCGCTCCATACGCGGGCGCAAACCCGTCCAATATTTCTATGGAAGATAGCAAAACAAATCCAATAATCGCACTTATGAGTAATAATTTTGTCTTTTTTACCAATAGCGTTGGTTGATTTTTTGAGAAATAATGTATGAACTGATACGTATATTTGCTCAAATAAAACGCTGAAAAAATATGCCCCAACTTATCCATTTGTTTCCACTCTGCTAAATCATCAAACCAATGGAATTGGGTAAAGCTATCATACTGATACCAAAGCAAATTGGCTATCCAAAGCACCAAAAGGTACACAAGGAAAAAAATAAAAAAAAAATTACGAATCACGGATGAACAAATAAAGTGTAAATATTAGTCTGTTAATAATTTCATGCCTAAATTTGATTTTACTTTTATGAAGTGATAAAAATAATACATATTTTCAAACTCATTATTTATTAGACTTATGCAACAATATCTCATTCATGCTTATGATTATACAGATGCTCAAGCATTAGATAGAAGAATGTCAGCGCGTCCGTTTCATTTTGAGGCTGTAAAAAAACTTAAAGAATCTGGTAATTTTATTATGGGGGGAGCGATTTTGAATGATGAAGGTCAAATGATTGGCTCTAATCTGGTCGTTCAGTTCGCTCATAGAGAGGAATTGGATGCCTACTTAGCCATAGAGCCTTACGTTTTACAAAAAGTATGGGAAAAGATAGAAATTAGGCTTTACAGAGTAGCTAATGTATAGATAAAATAAACCCTAAACTCAAAGAATTTAGGGTTTACGATACTGATTTTCAAACTATTGGAATGAAACGACTCTTATTATTTATTGCTATTGTCAAACTATTTCTTAGTTCATGATAAAGTAATAAGCGGTATTGCCTCTGACCATTAACTTTTCCGCACCTATGGGTAGTTTAGCCTCATGCTCTTTGTGGTCAGTAACTTCCATCTCTTGGATTACTTTACCTTCAGCATTTACCACAATTACTTTTTCTATTTTGCTCTGAATCACATTGATAGGGTTGCTGTATTTTTTCATAAAATAAGCGTCCATCTCTGTCATAAATTTTTCTTCGTCTTGGGAGAAGATTACTTTTGCGTCTGCTTTTTTCTCTTCTTTAGTTGTAGAAGATTTTTTCAAGGTATCTTTTTTCGGATTGTCTTCAGCAGAAACTGTAAAAATAGTTATGCTGAGAAAAAATAAAGATAATAATGATATAGTGAAAAATTTTGAAGTTCTCATGTTCGTAAATAATTAAAAATTAAGTTTTTATATATTTTTTAGTATTAATTTGATTACATATTAGTATTTGCCAAAGGTGTGCCAAAAAATATAACTACTTGTTTATAAGTATTTTACAAAACTTTGCTATAGCTGAATGTCCAAAAAAGTGTACGTTTGTAGGCATAGCTTGTTCGCTTCTGAACATTAGAAGCACGAGGACAAATAAAAAAAACTTAATTTTTTGGAGAGGAAATATAAAAATGCTGAATGTATCGCAATTTTTGTGGTAAGGTAAGTTCCCACCGCCAAAACGGTGGGTTTTAAATCATATAGTTTTCTGTTTGTCTTTGATTTAACACACTTTTCCAGATGTGTAAACTATGCTCCAATGAGGGCTTTGTAGGCTATACTATCCAACAAACCACTCTTGTCTTCGTCTGTAAGCGTTATTTTGATAATCCAACCCTCTCCATAAGGGTCTTTATTTACTAATTCGGGTGTATTATTGAGTTGAGTATTTACCTCTATTACTTTCCCGCTAATAGGCATGAAAAGGTCAGAAGTCGTCTTTACAGCTTCTACTGTACCAAAAATCTCACCTGCATTTACATCTTCTCCTTCGGTAGTTATCTCGACATATACGATATCACCTAACTCGCCTTGGGCAAAATCTGTAATTCCTACGTATGCTACATTGTTTTCTATGCGAATCCACTCGTGGTCGCTGGTATAAAAAAGTTCTGATGGGATATTCATTTTCGTTTTTGATTTTGGATTATTTGCTTATTATCAAAGCATAAATTAAAAAATTAGGTACAAGATAAATGTTTGATTTGACAAAAGTAAATAAAAAATCTTTTTTATCAACAAGGCAAATAATTACGAATGTCTGACAATTTTTGTGCTGGTGTGAGTTCCTGCCAGTTGCACTGCGCCGTTAAAACGGCAGGTTAAAATAAGATAACTTATTGATTATATTCGCTTAACATACCCTTTCAAGGGTGTGAACCTTCTACAAAAAATAGATTCCCACAAAAATTGTCAGAGAACCATACTTACTTATTAGGTTTGACGAATTAAATATTTTCTAATATTTTTTCTTTCCCATACAAACATTTTCAATTAGGGTCAGCTCTTACTTTTACCATATCCGTTCACCAACATTTCG
>JALOMS010000710.1 GCA_025455345.1 Thermoflexibacter sp.
TTGCAGTCTGTTATTTCTTTTGGAATGTTAGCAGTAGGTCTGGCAATATTTTCTCCGTGGTTGATTTTGGTCTTACTTTTAGCCGCTATTCCTTCCTTTATATCAGAAAGTAGATTTAATACACTAAAATACTCATTGACAACCTCATGGACTCCACAAAGGCGCGAACTGGACTACATTCGTTACATGGGCGCAAGTGATGGTACAGCCAAAGAGCTAAAAATATTTAGCTTGTCTAATTTTCTTTCCGAACGCTTTATCAAACTGTCTAATGAGTTTTATGAAGCTAATAAAAAGCTAAGTATCAAAAGTGCTTTTTGGGGAGGGCTACTTTACCTATTGAGTACCATTGTTTATTATGGTGCATATATCTATATCATTTCCAGTACGATACGAGGGAACATTAGCTTAGGAGATTTGACTTTTTTGGCGGGTTCTTTTGACCGTATGCGGTCTGCATTCCAAACCATCATGAATCGCTTTGCAGATATATCTTCGAGAGCTTTGTATCTACAAGATTTTTTTGATTTTTTTGATATTCAGCCCACAATTATTACAGAGTCGAAAGCCAAGAAAGTACCAAGACCTATTAAAAGCGGTTTTACTTTTGAAAATGTTAGTTTTAAATATCCAAATGTGGAAACATTTTCCCTGAACAATGTGTCATTTACATTGAGAGCAGGAGAAAAAATAGCATTGGTAGGGGAAAATGGTGCTGGCAAAACAACGCTGGTAAAGCTATTGGCAAGGTTATATGAGCCTACTCAAGGCAGAATACTCTTAGATGGGATAGACTTAAAAGAGTATGATTTAGAAGATTTGAGGAGTCAGATAGGTATTATTTTCCAAGATTTTGTAAAGTTTGCTTTGAAAGCTGGGGAAAATATCGCCGTAGGTAATATTGGAGAAATCAATAACTTAGAGCTAATCCAAGAAGCGGCACAAAAAAGTTTGGCAGATACCGTAGTCAAAAAACTTCCAGAAGGTTACGAACAAATGCTTGCCCGTAGGTTCAAAGGGGGCGTGGAAATGTCTGGGGGCGAGTGGCAGAAAATAGCTTTAGCACGAGCCTATATGCGGGACGCTCAATTAGTTATTTTGGATGAGCCAACGGCGGCACTGGATGCAAGGGCAGAACACGAAGTTTTTGTGCGCTTTTCAGAGTTAATCACAGGCAAGATGGCAGTATTGATTTCTCACCGATTTTCTACTGTTCGCATGGCAGACCGCATCTTATTTTTGGAATATGGAGAACTCAAAGAGATAGGTAGCCATGAGGAACTGATGCAACTCAATGGGAAATACGCAGAACTATTCAAGTTACAAGCCAAAGGTTACGTGTAAAAAATTTTGAATTGTTCATCAAAATTAAATCTTATATAATTCTTTATTTAACAATTGTAGTTTAATTTCGCGCAAAATTTGAATATTAATTATGACAGAAATAACACAAAAAATAATAGAAGAGCCTAATAATACACTCTCTATGCACCCTAAAAAGTTTGCACTATGGTTATTCATTGTAAGTATAGTGATGATTTTTGCGGGGCTGACGAGTGCCTATTTGGTCAAACAAGCAGAGGGCAATTGGTTACTTTTTGACCTTCCTATTATATTTTATATTAGCTCAGGCGTTATTTTATTGAGTAGCATAACCATGCATTGGGCATACTTAAGTGCTAAGAAAGACAATTTTAATACTACAAAAATAGCAATGTCTGTAACTGTGGTTTTAGGTTTTGCTTTTTTAGTAACACAAATTATGGGTTGGAATGATTTAGTAAACATGGGCGTATTCTTTGCTGGTAGCCAATCCAATCCTGCGGGTTCGTTTTTGTATGTCTTTTCTGGTTTACATGGATTACACTTAGTAAGCGGCATTGTGTTTTTGCTCATTATCTTAGTAGCTGTTTTCAAATACCAAATTCATGGAAAAAATATGGTAAGAATGGAGATGTGTGCTACTTATTGGCATTTTCTGGATTTGTTATGGATATATCTTTTTGTATTTTTGATAGTCAATTCGTAAAATATTTCGCAAAATAATTTTGTCGTTTAGAATAAAATTTAAGTATCTTTACAAAAAATCAAAGCAAACACTTTGTAATTAGTTGATAGCAAACATATTATAAGCATTAATTTTATTATAAAATATGTCGACAATAACCGTAAATAAAGGTTCTGTTTGGAATGGCGGTCAAGAACCAATGAAAGCAAGTTATGGAAAACTCATGATGTGGTTTTTCTTACTTTCGGACGCATTTACCTTTTCAGCTCTTTTGATTACTTATGGAACTATCCGTTTCATGAATCCAGCCTATACAGGTGATAGAAGCGCATTTACTTTCTCAGCCGATTATTGGCCTATCCCAGAAAGAGTATATGAGTCTATTCCTTTCTTCCATGGTGTCCCTGCCCCTCTTGTTTTTGTGGGTATTATGACTTTTATTTTGATTTTGAGCAGTGTTACGATGGTATTGGCGGTAGAAGCTGGACATCGTATGTCTCAAAAGGAAGTAGAAAAATGGATGCTCTGGACCATAGTAGGAGGTTTTGCTTTCTTAGGTTGTCAAGCTTGGGAATGGTCGCACTTTATTCATGGCACAGAGAATTACATGGGAAAAATTACAGGCGATACTTTCTTAGGAGCTAATCTTATTCAAAATCAGTATGGACCCCCACCATTTGCTAATTTGTTTTTCTTTATTACAGGATTTCATGGTACTCACGTATTTAGTGGAGTGGTACTAAATATCATTATCTTTTACAATGTGGTAATGGGC
>JALOMS010000111.1 GCA_025455345.1 Thermoflexibacter sp.
AATTATCCAAATCACCTAACTTATTAATTCTGAATACTTTAGATAATTCATTTACCCAAAGAATTGATACCATTGCCAAAAACATTCAAAATTACAATCAAGCATTTACCAAAATGCTGGAGCAATACCAAACCTTGGGCTTCAAAAATTATGGTTTGATGGGCGATTTGCGCCTTTATTCCGACTCATTGCACCAATTGTATGTGCCTCTGCAAGCTTTGAATCTATTGAAAATTCAAAAATTAGAGCAAAATTATTTCATTAGCAAAGATGGCAGTTATGCCGATAGCTTGGAAATATTTGCTCAAAACTTGGCAATACAAATCAATAAAAACCCACAACTATCTGATAATGAGCGAGTTAAAGTCTTAAAAATTTTGAATCAATACCTTGAGATATTTAAGAAAATAGTGAGTGCCGAGTTTTTGATTGGCGTAAGCACGGAGGCGGGTTTCAAAAAAAAATCGCAAGATTTTGCCAATGCCTCTACCAAAACAATGCTTGATTTGATTGGGGAAATCAAAAAAGAAGTAATCAAAAACAAACTTTATTTGCGGAATAGTTTTTTGGCGGTCATCGTGGGAATGGTTTTGTTGAGTATTTTTTTGAGTTATTGGCAAGCCGGTTTGGTGGCAAAACCGATTATTCAATTGTCGACTGATATTAGACAAGTGATTGAAAATCAATTTGTTAGCTCGCCTACACTTCTGCAACCCATTTATCAAAAAGATGAAGTGGGGCAACTCACCCGCGACTTTCAATTGATGCTCAGTGAAATCCAGCGCAATTTGCACCAAATTCAAGAAAAAAATCTTTCGCTCGAAAACCACAACCAAGAATTAAATACCATTAATCAGCAATTGGCAGAGTCCGAAAATCGCTTGAGCAAGCTCAATTCGGTCAAAGACAAGATGTTTTCCATCATTTCGCACGATTTACGAAGCCCTTTAAATTCAATGTTGGGCTTTTTTACGGTTTTGGAAATGCAAAGCGATGCTTTTTCGCCCGAAGAAACCCAGCAGTTTTCGCAAGAAACCCAAAAATCGGTCAAACGCTTGCTCAATCTGTTGGATAATTTATTGCAATGGTCGATGTCGCAAACCGATGAAATTGAGTTTAAACCCGAAATCTTGAATTTGAATGAAATTGTTGCCGAAAATCTGGCATTGTACGCAGATGCGGCAGAGCGCAAAAAAATTCGATTGAACTCACAAATCATTGATAATCAGCTAGTTAGAGCCGATGAAAATATGCTTAATTTTATTATTCGAAATTTATTGAGCAATGCCATCAAATTTTCTAATGCCGATTCAGAAATTAAAATTGCCGTAACATCCGAACCTAACTATCAGCTAATCAGCATCATAGACCAAGGCGTAGGAATGAGTGCCGAGCAAGCCAGCAAAATTTTTGATGCCCAAGAGCATACTTCCACCATAGGTACGCAAGCCGAAAAAGGCACGGGTTTGGGCTTGCCGCTTTGCAAAAGTTTTGTGGAGTGCAACGGCGGGCAGATTTGGGCAATGAGTGAGGTAGGCAAAGGAACTACTTTTAGTTTTAGGTTGCCAAATGGCAATGGTTTGTCCTAGTTCTCCGTAATTTGCAAGCCGAAATTTTAAAGGAATATGAATCTTCACACCTTTTCAGGAATTGCCTTTGGCAATTCCCTTTTTTGTCATTCTGAACGAAGTGAAGAATCTAAGCTCTTGATTATCAAGCGTTTAAGATTCCTCGTTCCTCGGAATCACTAAAATTGATAAATTTCAGAAAAAATATTTTCATTCCCGAAAAGTTGTGAAGATTCGGAATATTTTATAATCACCTGATTATCAAGTATTTAACAAATAATTCAAAACCAGAAACCAGAAACCCGAAACTAAAAACTAAAACCAAATGAAAAATAAATTTTTGAACATTTTTGCTTATTTTGATTTCAAAATCCCGAAATTTGAAAATTCAAAAATGGACAAACGCAAATGAGCTGGCAATTATACATCACCCAATTTAAAAATTATATCAAACTTGAGCGCAGTCTAGCCGAAAACTCGATTGAGGCGTATTTGCGCGATTTAAAAAAACTGGTCGAATACCTCGAAATTGCCCAACTCAAGCTCAACCCAACTGAAATTACTACCCAACATATCTTAGATTTTTTGCATTATTTGAATGATTTGGGCATTGCCGAAACTTCGCAAGCGCGGATGCTTTCGGGCGTAAAAGGTTTTTTCAAATTTTTAATTTTGGAAGATTTATTGACCACCGACCCTTCGGAGTTGATAGAAAGCCCGCGCTTAGGCAGAAAACTGCCGGATGTATTGAGTTTTCCCGAAATCGAGAAAATGTTGGCAGTATTGGACTTATCGCGGGCAGATGGCGCGCGCAACCGCGCCATGTTGGAGATTTTGTATGCTTCGGGCTTGCGGGTAACTGAGCTTATCAGCCTCAAAATCAGCAATTTATACCTTGATATTGGCTTTCTTAAAATCTTGGGCAAGGGTAGCAAAGAAAGATTAGTTCCTTTGGGGAAAGATGCAAGTAAGTACCTAAAAATTTATATAGAAGAAATCAGATGCCATATTTTGCCCAAAAGTGGACAAGAAAACTTTGTTTTTCTTAATCGAAAGGGTACGGCTTATACACGCATGACTATTTTTAATATCGTCAAGGAAGTTACTGAAAATGCGGGAATTAAGAAAACAGTCAGCCCTCATACTTTCCGTCATTCTTTTGCTACACATCTTATAGAGGGAGGTGCAGACCTCAGAGCTGTACAAGAAATGTTAGGGCATGAATCCATCGCTACCACAGGTATTTATACCCACTTAGATAGAGAATATTTACGGCAAATTATCCAAGAACATCACCCAAGAGCCAAGCGAAAAAAGAATATGGACTGATTTGGCTTATTATTTGAAATAAATAAAATTAAAATACTAAAATTAATCTTTGAATTTATTGATAATATGTTGAGAATAACCTTTTTATTGCTTTTAGTTCTTGTGTTATCTTCTTTTAAGAATGATAACCCTAAAATGGTACGCAAAGTAATTGCCAAAAATATCACTGCGGTATTGCCCGAGGATTTCCACCCGATGACAGACCAAGAGATAGCATCTAAGTATTTTACCTATCGCAAACCTGTGGCAAGTTTTACTAATCAAGACGCAACAGTTGATTTTGTATTTAACACATCTGCAACTACTTGGCGTTATGAAGACTTAGCTCTCCTCCAAAAATTTTATAAGTCTTCTATACAAAATCTCTATACAAGCAATGAGAATGAAAAACCCGAAGGACAACAAGACCAAAATGGTAAAGCAAACGCTAATAAAAAGCCAACTGAAAACCTAAGCATGATTCAAGAAGGCATCAAAGAAATTAACAAGCAAAAATACATTGTTTTTGAGTTTGTTGGTGAAACTAAAACAGATACCAATAGCCCTATCCAAAGAAGTAAAAAAGTTTATACTTATATACAATACACCATAGTCGATGAAGAAGTTTATATTTTTAGTTTTTCTGCACCTGCTCATGTACGCAATTATTGGTCGCCTATTGCCCAAGAAATAGTTTGAAAATTTGAAATATTATTTCTCAAGGAAACTTAAACTTATAATGTTTGGCAAATTTTGTGGTGTAAAAAATTAAAAATCAAGTAATTACTAAGGATTCATCATCTTGGATATTTTGATTTTATGAATGATATACAGATAAATCAATATTTAGAACATACAAAACTATCACCCACTTTTGACTCCAATGACTGCGCCCACCGTATTGGGTAAAAAAAGCAAGGCGCGATATAGGCAAAGCTCCAGTAAAATTAGTAACAGTTGTAGGCTTTCCTCTTGGTTATCAGCGCAGTGAGGTCAAAATGAAAGAAGTAGAAATCGCTCTCAAAGATGGAGCCGATGAGATAGATGTTGTAATGAATCTATCTGCATTTAAGACGGGAGTTATGATGTGGGTAAAAGGCGAGCTGGCACAGTTCGCTAAGACGTGTCATGAAGCTGATGCTTTACTAAAAGTTATTATAGAAACTGCATATCTATCTGATGATGAAATAATTAGAGCCTCCAAACTTAGTGCAGATGCGGGTGCTGATTTTGTCAAAACCTCTACTGGGTTTGCGCCTTCGGGAGCCAACGTAGCTCATATCCAACTTATACGAAAGAGTGTGCCTATGGAAGTAGGCATCAAAGCTTCTGGCGGTATCAAGACATTCGCACAAGCCATGATGATGATAGAAGCAGGAGCAGATAGGATAGGCACTTCCTCTGCTCCTCAGATTCTCAAAGAATGGAAAGAAAGCAAGCTATAAGTTATTGGTTTACATACTTTTGTAAGTACCAATCTATTGTTTTGATTATACCCGACTCAAAGTTTTCTTCGGCTTGCCACCCAAGTTCATTTTCTATTTTGGTAGCATCTATGGCATAGCGACGGTCATGACCAGCTCTATCCTTGACAAAAGTGATAAAAGATTTGTACGAAAGATTGTTGAGAGGTCGTTTTTTATCTAATATCTCGCATATCGTATTGACTATGTATAAGTTAGTTCTCTCATTGCGCCCTCCTATATTATATGTTTCGCCTGATTTTCCTTGATGATATACCAAATCTATTCCCTTACAATGGTCAAGTACATATAACCAATCTCGTACATTCAAACCGTCTCCGTAAATAGGTATAGGCTGATGATGGAGTGCTTTTCGAATAATGACAGGAATAAGTTTCTCGTCATGTTGTTTTTGTCCGTAATTGTTTGAGCAATTGGTAGTTACGACATTCATACCATAAGTATGATGATAACTGCGTACTATCATATCGCTGGATGCCTTAGAGGCACTATAAGGGCTATTAGGCGCATAAGGTGTTGATTCTGTGAATAATCCTGTACTGCCAAGCGTTCCATAGACCTCATCAGTAGAAATGTGATGAAAGCGGCAATTTTCGTATTGCTTTTTATATTCAAAAGGCGTATTCATCCAATATTTACGTGCCACATCTAAGAGCGTAAATGTTCCATAAATATTGGTCTGGACAAAAGCGTCGGGACGGGCAATAGAATTGTCCACATGGGACTCGGCAGCAAAGTGAATAACTCCTTGGATATCGTACTTATGGAATATATTTTCTACCAAATTTCTATCGCAAATATCCCCTTTTACAAAATAATAACGAGGATTCTGTGCTATTTCAGATAGATTGTCCAGATTGCCAGCATAGGTAAGTAGGTCAAGATTAATTACCTGATAATCAATATATTTTTCAATGAAATAAGGGAGGAAGTTACTCCCTATAAAACCCGCTCCACCTGTAACAAGGATAGACTTCATGTTTTGTTTTATTTATTTGAGATAGATTATTATCAAATTGCAAATTTGATAAAGTTTTTATTTTTTCATCAAATTGAATGAAATAAACTTTTCAGCACTTGCTTTTTTAGCTAATTCCCAAAGCTAAATCTCATTTGAGTAGGCATATTTTGGATAACATCTTTATACCTTTCTTTAATTTGGTCTATGCTAATTTTAGAGTTATCAAAGAAGGTTTTTTCAGGAATACCTGTAATTACAAAATTGGTACAGGGTTTACTTTGTCCAAAGATATAGACATCTATCCGCGCTACTATATCTCCACTGCGCGAGGGGATAAAGTTACCACTAATGTAGCCTTCATAACCTTGAGAGCGAATAGTTTCTTTGTCCACAAAATTTTCAAAATAATCTTGTTTGATGCTTCGCAAATTGGTAAAAGTTTTTTTATCTATCAGTTCGCGCGCTATAAACTTTGTATTTCTTTCTGTATGTGTTTTATAAATACCTTGTTCAAACTGATTATCATCTCCATATTTGAACTGTATGATGGCTAAACGAGCAGTACGGCAAATCTGTTCGGGTACAGGTTTGTCTGCCAGTTCTGATTTTTTTTGCAAATTTCTGATTTGTTGGCGTAGATTCATAGTATCCGTTCTTAGCTGACTAAGTGCTTTTTTAAGTGCATTAAGTTCAGCAATTTGTGCAGCATTATTATTATCATCATTGGTTTCTTTTTCTCCTGTTTCCAACTGTTTCAATATTGCCCCATATTTTTCTTGTAATTCTCTTAATTTGATAGAATATGCCAATGCCGAATCTGCTTTTGCATCTATCTCCTCGGTGAGGTCATCATTGCGGTCTAAGAGTTGGTTATATTGCTGTTCTCGCTTACTAAGTTCTGCTATTTTCTCGTCCAACTCTTTGTCCGCATTGAGGTATCTTCTTTGTATATTGATGGTAATTACACTTGCGAGTATAGTAATAGCCAATGCAACAAGCAGGGCAATATTCCTCATTTTGAGTGCTTTCCCTTCTTTTTTCTCTTGCTTGAGTTGTAAGGCATTTCGTTCGCTTTCTTTTGCCTTGTATGCTCTGTCTTTTTCCTCTAAATCAATATCTTGGCTAAAAATCAAAAATTCCTTTTCTAAGTCTGTTAATAATTTTTTCTTTGACCACTCGCGCATTTCTTGTAGGAGAGTACCTCTTAGTGCAGTAGCAGAGTCATTTTTCCCACTATTCAGCCATCTTTCCAAATCGTATGTAAAAGGACGGTCTAACTTGCCCAATAGCTCTACAACCCATTTTTTATTGAAGAATTGTTCGTATATTTTGTTGTCAATTTTCAAAAAGCCTTTACTTTCGGATACTAATCCTGACAGTCTTAGGTAAATATGGGTAGGGTCAGAGCGTTTGATGGCTATGCTATTTTTATTCAAAAGGTCTTGGTAAATGTGCAACATCTCTACGCCATAAGTAGTATCAGAGCTAATGCGATTCTGAATATTGGCTAAATTTGCGTCTAACTCCCCATTGTCATGGCTGAGGAATAGCTGTTCTACAATCTGTTTCACAACTTCCTCATTATTAATAATTTGTCTTTTTTGAAGCAAATGAGCGCATATTTTTTGGGTTAGGTAGGGTTGCCCGCTTGTATAGTCAAAGACTATTTTAAGTAGTTTTTCTGATTCTTGGGTAATCTCTGCAAAGCCTTGCATCAATACGTGCTTAGACTCGTCAAAGTGAAAGTTCTCTAAATAAATCGGCACTCCAATATTAAAGGGAGTCCTGACCGTATCTCGCATCAGCGCATCAGGAGAGGCAACACCAAAAAGTGCAAAGTTTAAGCGATTAAAATCGGTATTATTATCACGCGCATTGTAAAAACTTCGTATTACAGCAAAGAAATCATCAGTATTAAAATCCTTAGAATTAAGACTTAGAACCGTATCAATTTCATCTAAAAAAATAGCTATGGGTTGGTTTTTCTGCTTTAATACCACTTGTTCTAAAAAATTACCAAACCTACTTACAGGCGAAAGGCGTAGGTTATCTTCCCACCATGCCTCAAACTCCTCAAATATTCCTAAATCATACGAAATTCGGTCAAGCAGAGAATAATACCACTGCTCAGCAGAAACGTTATGTGTACCAATAGAAGTCAAGTCTATGGCAGAGCAAAGAAATCCATGCTCCATCAGTCTTTTCATGGTTTGCACCCTTAGACTTGATTTCCCCATTTGGCGTGCTGTCAATACATAGCAAAAATGCCCACCTTTGAGGTGATAAAATAGGTCGTCATCTGCCTTGCGTTTGACGTAGCTTGGAGAATTAGAAGGAAGGGAGCCTCCTATCTGATAAAAATTAGTCGCGGTATATGGACTCATCTAAGTTAAATACTTGATTTTTATATTAGTTTACGATAAATGGCAATATTAAGTTTTTAAATTTAAAAAAGAGTAAATTACATTTGATTCAAATGGGTTTTATCTATTAATTTATCCTTATAACATTACTTATACGGATTAGCAATGCTGTACTAATTTTTACTACTTTTGCACTGAAATATTCATTTAATAATTTTATTGATTTTGATAATCAAATATCTAAATGCTTAAAGTAGAACAACTGCGCTGGGGTACGGTAGAAGAACTCATGCAATTTCATGATGAGAAAGTGCCTTTTGCGGATTGGGGAATTAAGGGACACAATCGCCCGTTTATTCTAAAAAATTGTAGCTTCCAACCCAATATGAAAGTAGTAGAAGTAGGCGGAGCATATAGCGACCTACCTCAATACATTGCACAAAATTACGGCTGTGAAGTCCATGTAATTGATGATTTTGGCGTAGAGAGCGGTGAACCTTTGTGGAGTAGGTGGGGGAGTCGCGAAGAACTTATGCAGAAAAATCCTGATGTAAAATACATTTTTGAACGCGTAGGAAATGTGTCTAATCCTAATATTCCTTTAGATTACTATGACGTGATTTTTTCTGTTTCTACCATAGAGCATATTCCCCCAACGGCTATGTATGATGTATTTACTCATTTGGGCAAAATGCTTAAAAAAGGTGGTATGATGGTACACTGCATTGATTTGCAAATACCACTAAAATTACATAAAACGCATGATTTGAAAGGGTTAGTATTAGGTACGTTAGGATACTATTTTTATTTTATGTTTGCTACGCCCTTTGCCTCTGCCCAAAATCCTCAACTTAAAACCTTAAGGGGTTGGAAATCTTTCTTGAAAAAAACTTTTGGAAGTGAGATTACTTTTGAAGGGGTGCAAGTAGATGGCGCATGGACAAGTGCTTTTGATACCAATATCGTGGTTGAGCCTATGGAAATTGTATATCACATATACCCTCCCAAAAACGAAACAAAACTATACCGAAGAAACGGTACATTTACCTTGATAATCAGAAAAATATAGAGGGAAATAGCATTGAGAATTTGGTAGATAGAATATAGAAGATAAATATGTTGTATTCACAATTTTATCTTCTATCTACTCCCTTCTATCTTCTATTCAGAAACTTTCACTCGCATTTTGTCCAATAAATCCCTTACCGCCCTAAAAGAAACAACATTAGTTTTAAAATGCTCAACAGCATGTTTTATTTCGCCTTCTGTTGCCTCAAAGTGATTCAAAATATTCAGTAAATGCATTTTCATGTGTCCTCTTTGGATACCAGTCGTAATCAGCGATTTGACAGCCCCGAAATTCTGCGCCAGCCCAATTACCGCCATGATTTGCATCAGTTCGGAAGCACTGGGGTTGTCCAAAATATCAAAAGATTTCCTGACCAAGGGATGAAGGGTAGTCAGTCCTCCTACCGTCCCAACAGCAATAGGAATCTCTATCCAAAACTTAAAAATACCATTTTCTATGCTACAATCTGTCAAACTTTGGTATTTCCCATTCCGACAAGCATAGGTATGCCCACAAGCCTCTATTGCCCTAAAGTCATTGCCCGTAGCAAGTGTAACTGCATCTATCCCATTGAAAATGCCTTTGTTGTGGGTAGTAGCACGATGTGGGTCATTTTTGGCTATCATCAGTGCTTTAGAAAATTTATAAGCAAACATCTCTGGAGGCATATCTTCAAAATAGCCTAAATCTGCTATTGGACACTCTACCCATGCCTTTACTAAGCACTCTGGCGTATAATTGGACAAAATAGACATCACTACCAAAGGTTCTTTCTCTTTCCCAATAAAGTGTTCACTATTTGCCATCCAATCTTTCAAACTGCGAGCAAATTCTTCTAAACAAGTATTGATAAAATTAGCTCCCATAGACTCACAAGTTTCGAAAGATGCCTTAATCTGATAATAATCGGAGTCTATGTGCGTCATATTCACCAGTTCTATGTCCAAAATCCCGCCACCTCTGGCACGCATATTGGCAGTAATAAGAGCCGTATTATCTAAAAGAATTTCTCTTAACTCATCAAACAATACATCTAATTTCTTAAAATCCCCTTCCCAAAGAAAATGAACTTGACCTATTTTCTTTGTACTTATCACCTCCGACTTAAATCCTCCTCTTTCCAACCAAAACTTCGCACTGCCTGCTGCTGCCGCTACTACCGAACTCTCCTCTATAACCAAAGGAACAGCATATAACTTGTTATTAATAAGGACATTAGGCACTAAGCCATACGGCATATAAAAATTAGTCAGTGTGTTTTCACTGAACTCATCATAGAGTTTTTGGATTTTGGCTTCTCTATGGAGATAGCTTTCAAATTCATCAATAAATTCTTCTTGATTATCAGCAACTTGGGAGGCAAGCCATACTAATTTTTGTTTTTTGGGGAGCTTAGAAAAGCCTGAAATGATTTCCATGATGTTTTGCTTAAAATAAATGAAAAAATAAAAATATAGTTTATGTAATGACTAAAAAATACCACAATTGTTTGAAAAAGATGCTAAAAGTCTTCTTAGTAGCTGACAAATGTCATTGTTTTGACCCATAATGCGTGTTAGCTTTGTGTTACAAAATTATAAAATTGTTTACATAACCTTAAAATATCCTATTAAAACAATGACATCTCAAGGAAATTATATCACAGAACAACGCAAGGAAAATATAGCATGGTTAGAAACCTTCAAGTTTTACAAAGATGAAATCAAAGTGCTAAGGAAAAGATTAGAAGAAGTAGCAAGTAGGAATTCTGCCAAAGATGTCAAAATGCAAATCAGTCATTTTGAAAATCAGTTCATCATCAATGACGAGCAAATCGACGAAATCAGTCATGCCATCAAAGAAAATCAGGTCAAAATGGAACAACATATCCATGACAACCCCGTAGCAGTTGAGCATAGGAAGGTGGAAGACCATACTGAACTAAGGGATAAAGTAAATGTTTTTGAAAATATATTCAAGCAATTGCGTATAGAATTCAATGAATTTTTATCTAAAACCATGTAAATCAAACTTACTTTCTCATTCTTTTAAACTTTGACAAAGTAGCAAACTCCACAAAGTTTGCTACTTCGTAAACAAATGACCTTCCTATCACAACAAGTACAAACCTACAATCTGCCTACGATAAGCAAGAAAATACTAAAAAATACAAAATTTTTATAATCTCTACGGACTTTATGACAAAAATTGAATGATATTTGCTAACTTACATTCAAATTTTATTAAAAGAGTAATATTCATTTCAAAATTACCCCCCATTATAAAAAACACGACCAAATCATTATCTCACAGGAGTATTTGTTAATGAAGAAAACCTTTACTTTCTTCTTTATTTTTAGCTATTTATGTGCTTTTGCTCAAGAAGAACAAAGGGCTGATAGCCTATTTAGTTTATTGAATCAGGCACAGGCAGATAATGCTCGTACTGATGTGCTTATCAAATTAGCCTCTTTCTTTTACGAATTAGAACAACCCCAAAAAGTCATAGACTATGCCCAACAAGCATACATTCTGGCAGAAAAAAATAGCGACCAAAAAAATATGGCAGAAGCCCTTAGTCGCCAATCTTCTGCTTATTTTTTATATGGGAATGAAATAAAAAACCTCGAATATGCCTCTAAAGCCTTGCTACTCTACGAAGAACTCAAAGACAAAAAGAACATTGCTTATCATTTGGGTTATGTGGGATATGCCCATCGCAAATTAGGAAATTATGTATCTGCTTTGGATTATTCTTTGCGTTGCTTGCGTGCTTTCGAGGAACTGCGTGATGAAGCTGGAATCGCCAAAGTAACCAGTGCCATAGGAGTAATCTATTTTGAGCAAGGGAACTTCGAGCAGGCTTATGAGTTCAAAACCAAATCTTTGGAAATTTTTGAAAAGCTAAATAATAAAGACGGGCAAATAGAAAACCTGCGCGACTTAGGCAATATTTTTACCCAAGTAGAAGAATATGAACAAGCGATGAACTATCTCAGTAGAGCCGTTAAGCTATCCGAAGAAAGTGGAAATAAGAGAGATTTTGCTTTGGTTCTGAATGACTTAGGCAAAGTATATGCCAAGCAATCCATGTTTGGCGAGGCATTAAACTTTTACAATAAAGCCTTAGAAATATTTAAACTCATTGACAATAAAGGCGATAACATCGCAACACTTTGTAACATAGGCGAAATATATACCGAACAGACAGAGCATCTGAAAGCAATTTCTTATTACCAACAAGCTATCCAACAAGCTGAAGCCTATAAAAGGTTGCCTGATTTGAAGAATGCTTACCAAGGTATGGCAAATACGTATGCTAAAATTCAAAATTTTGAACAAGCATTTGATTATCAGCAAAAATTCATGGCACTAAAAGACTCGCTTTTTAACCAAGAAAGCCACTATAAAATGATTAGTTTGCAGAATGCTTCAGAAAATGAGAAGCGCGAAGCAGTCATGCAGATGCAGTTTGCCAAAGAGCGACAGAACCGCTTTGTGCTGGTCGGCTTACTCTCTATTTTATTCTTAATTTCTATTTTTACGATTGTTTTTTATTATAGCAATTTTAAAAATAAAGAAATCAATGTAGTCTTACAAAAACAAAATCAAGAAATTACTAAACAAAAAGAAGAAATTCAAGAGCAATCTGACGAACTCAAAAATGCCAATGAAAAAATATTAGAAAAAAATATCATCATCGAGAAGAAAAATGATGACATCACCGCAAGCATTAATTATGCAAAAAGAATACAGACTTCTATGCTTCCCTCGACAGAAACTATGACGAGTGTATTACCAGAGAGTTTTGTATTTTTTAAACCAAAAGAAATTATTAGTGGAGATTTTTATTGGTTTGCGGAACTTAGCCCTACTTTTACCCTCAAATCGGGAAGTGATAAAAAAATTATCTTAGTAGCGGCAGATTGCACTGGGCATGGCGTTCCTGGGGCTTTGATGAGTATGCTTGGTGATTCTTTGCTCAACCAAATCGTTTTTGACAAAGAAATCTACTCCCCTGACCTGATTCTAAAAGAGTTGCACAAAGGAGTACAGAAAGTTTTGCACCAAGGAGCAACAGAAAACAAAGACGGAATGGACGTATCTGTTTGTATGATAGACATGGAAAACAGAACTTTAGAGTTTGCTGGCGCAAGTAATCCTTTAATCTACATTCAACCAGATATTGCAGATATGCCTCAAATACATCAGCTCAAAGGCGACCGTATGCACATAGGCGGCAAAGTACAAAGCAATAAAATTGTACAGTTTAACAAACACGTCATTAAAATAGACAAGCCAACTACTTTTTATATATTTTCCGATGGGTTTCAAGACCAGTTTGGGCAAGATGAAGCAAGCAATACACCTAAAAAATTTCTTCCCAAGCGTTTTAGAGATTTGCTCTTCTGCATACACCACTTAGATATGCAACAACAAAAAGAAATACTTGAGCTTACCTTGCAAGACTGGAAAGGGAAAAAACAAAAACAAACAGATGATATTCTAATCATAGGTGTACGCGTTTAAAAGCCTGATAAACTATATTTTGCATAAATCAAATCGATATAGAGCAAGAAAGTCAAATCAACTATTAGAACTACTTTTAGCATAATTTTTCCGATTTGATTATTTATTCACTATATTTGGTCATATCATTTACCTTTAATTTGATTCTGCATGTAGTTTACTGATTTTCTTAAACTTTTCTCCTATGAAAGTTTGCGAACTTACTTTATTATGGAGTTTGTTATTTATTTTTCTCAGCAGTGCGATTATAGCTCAAGATTTACTTATATTTAAAGATAAAAAAAAGCCAGTAGAAATAGCAAAATACGTTAGTATTTATGAAGACTCTACGAATGGTTTGTCTATCAATAGTATTCTTTCTTCAGAAATCCAAAGCCAATTTATTAAGATGGATAAGTCTGTATTATCACTTGGCTTTTCACAATCTTCCTTTTGGCTCAAATGTAGTTTTGTACATAATGGTACAGAAGATTTAGTTCTACAGATTAAAAATGTGTTATTAGATTCTATCCAAGTATATCTTATTGATAATGATAGTATTGTGTCGTATAAGCAAGCGGGACTGCTTATGCCTTATTCTGATAGAGACATTAATACCAACTATTACATTTTTAACCTTTCAATTACTTCAAAATCCATTTATGACTTGTACCTCTATTGGAGGAAGTTTGAAGAAAGAAAGAAAATTTACCAATCAAACCATTATTTTGCCCGAGAATACCATGCTTTATTTAGCAAGCGATGGCTATATAGACCAGAATGATGCTGGAAGAGTCAAGTTTGGAAGTAAAAATTTCAAAGAACTTTTATCAAAAATTCACCAATACCCTGTACAGTTACAA